>LNEQ01000176.1 GCA_001464995.1 Actinobacteria bacterium Ga0077541 | reverse complement strand
GCAGCATCCGCGATGATTTGCAGCGAGCCAGAACCCGGCGAAGGTTGGTTGACGCTCCACTAGGTGTCCGGGTGATCGCGAACCCGCCCTTCAACGCCTTCCCGCCTAGACAGACGGGGGGCGCACAGGACCGGGGCGTCCCTCATATTCGCGGGTGTGGCGACGACCTCGGAGGCGGCGCGACCGACGGGCCCGCGCCCACGGGTCGACGTCGTCATCAACAACTACAACTACGCGCCCTATCTGGCGACCGCGATCGACAGCGCCCTCGCCCAGACCCATCCCGGGACCCGGGTGATCGTGGTGGACGACGGCTCGACCGACGACTCGGTCGGGATCATCGGCTCCTACGGGGATCGCATCGAGGCCGTGTTCAAGCCCAACGCGGGCCAGGCCTCGGCGATGAACGCCGGCGCGGAGCGTGTGCGGGGCGACGTCGTCATCTTCCTCGACGCCGACGACGCGCTCGAGCCCGGCGCCGTCGCGAGGATCGCGCAGGAGTTCGCCGAGCGGCCGGATCTCGCGCGGGTGCACTACCGGCTGCGCGTGATGGACGGTCTGGGACGCGAGACCGGCGAGGTGAAGCCGCCGCTACGGCTCGGGCTGGTGAGTGGCGACCAGGTCGGGCCGACCCTGCGCACGCCGTTCGACAGCGCCTGGCTGCCGACCAGCGGCAACGCCTTCGCGGCGGCGGCGCTCCGCAGGATCCTGCCGGTCCCCGAGCAGGAGTACCGGCTCTGCGCCGACTGGTACCTCGTCCACGTCTCGACGCTCATGGGCCCCATCGGCGCCATCGACGAGCCGCTCGCGCGCTACCGCATGCACGGGGGCAACGGATTCTCCCGCGGCGGCGCCGAGCTGGACCTCGGCCATCTCGCCGAGACCGTCGGCTACGCCGCGCACACGCGCCGGCACCTGCTGCGCCACGCGCGGGACGCGGGGATCGACCACGACGCACGGCGGATCGCCTCGATGTGCGACGTGGCGAACCGCGTCGTGCTGCTCCGGGAGTCCCGGGGGGTGCCGGGCGACACCCGGAGCGGCCTGCTGCGGTTGGGATGGCGCGCCTCCGCCGGCCGGGCCGACGTGGGCATCGCGATGAAGGGGGCGTTCCTGGGGTGGCTCGCCGCCACGCTGGCCGCGCCCCGCCCGGTCGCCCGCCGGCTGGGCGAGCTCTTCCTGCTCCCCGAGCGCCGTCGGCGTGTCAACGGCCTGCTCGGCGCCCTCCACCGCGGATGAGGATCCTGCTGGCCACCCCGATGCCGCCCTCGGGCGAGGCGCCGGGTGCCATCCCGAGGCTGCTCGACGCGAGCCTCAAGGGGCTGTCCGCATCGCACGAGGTCACTCTGGTGACCGTCGCGGGGCCCGACCCGTGGGAGCTGCAGGCCGCCGACCGCCTCCTCGCCGAGGGACACGACGTCCACGTCGTCCGGCGGACGGCGCCCACGCGTCTGCGCGGGTGGCCCCGCCGGTTCCGCATCCTCTGGGGATGGTTCGGCAGGCGCCTGCCGTGGCGCACCGTGTGGTTCTACGAGCCCGAGGTGCAGCGCCTCATCGACCGCCTGACGCGCGACACGCGCTTCGATGTCGTGGCGGTGGAGGACAACGCCATGGGCGTCTACCGCTACCCCGACGGCGTTCCGAGCATCCTGACCGAGCACGAGGTGCGGCGCGGACGGGGCATCCGCTGGCCGGGCAGGCCGGGCCCCGGCTGGATACGGCGCGCCCTCGCCGAGATCGACTGGCACCGCTGGCCGCGCTACCAGCGCACGGTCTGGGGGCGCTTCGACCTGGTCCAGGCCTTCACGCGGCGCGACGCCGAGGCGATCGCCGCGGCGGATCCGTCGCGCGCCGGCCGCGTTCGCGTCAGCCCCTTCGGCATCGACGTGCCTCCGCCGCTCGACCGGGCTGCCGAGAAGCGGGCGGAACTGCTCTTCGTCGGGAACATGACGCACCACCCCAACGTCGACTCGGCGCTGTGGCTGGCCGGGGAGATCCTGCCGCTGATCCGCTCCCGGCAGCCCGGCGCCCGCCTGACGATCGCGGGCGCCCACCCCCCGCCGGAGGTCGTCGCGCTGGAGCGCGAGGACGTCCGCGTGCCGGGCTGGGTGCGCGAGCTGCGACCCGTCGCCGAGCGGGCCGAGGTCGTGATCGCGCCGATCAGGGTCGGCGGGGGCATGAGGATGAAGGTGCTCGAGGCGATGGCGCTCGGGAAGGCGGTCGTCACCACCCCGCGCGGCGCCGAGGGCCTCGCGATCGACGGGTTCGAGCCGCCGCTCGTCGTGGCCGAGGGCGCCGAGGGGATCGCGGCCGCCACCCTGGACCTGCTGGCCGACCCGGACGCCCGCCGGGATCTGGGCGACGCAGCGCGCGCCTTCGTCGAGGAGCACCACAGCAGCGCGGCGTACGCACGCCGGCTGGAGGGTCTCTACCGGGCGGCGGCCGGAGCCCCGCCCGGGTAGAGAGACGCCGCGACGAGGTCGACCACGGCCTGCACCGGAGCCACCAGATCGCGCCGGCGGTCCTCGCACCTGACGTAGCGGTGGTCGGCGCCGAGGGCCGACGCCAGGATCTGGTAGCAGGGGGCGAAGTGGCGGTCTCCGACGAGCTCCATCACAGCCATGCCCGGTGGGCCGAAGATCATGTTGGCCGTCCCGGCGCCGTGGGGCGCCACGACGTGCTCGGCGCCGGCGAACAGCCGTACCTGCTCGAGGGGCGCCATCCCCGAGAGGCATACCGGCGTGAAGCCGTGCTCGGCCAGCCGGCCCACGAGCTCGTGCTCGTTCAGCAGCCGCCTCTCCCCCGCGTCGGCCCTGCTGATGTAGACGCGACGCGGCCCGCGCCCGTCGTCCGGCGCTACGCCGAGAAGCGCGTCCCTGACGAGACGGACGTGGGCGGGCGACGGCCACTCGGCACGGCTCGGCAGCGTCGGCACGTGCAGGCGCTCGGCCCGGTGGACGCCGGGCCCGAGCTCGACGCAGCGCTCGGCCAGCCCCAGCGCGGCGAGGTGCTCGCGTACGAACGGCGGGTGCCCGGCTGGGACGTAGATCGGCAGGCCCGCGACCTCGGGCCACGACGATGCCCGGATCGCCAGGGGCAGGATCTCGCAGAGCCAGTGGTAGTAGCCGAGGCTGAGGGGGAGCGCGAAGAAGACGCCCTCGGGGATGGGACGCGCACGGCCGTGCGCGGCGCGCAGCACGCCGGCGTACTGGAAGCTGCGGGGGAAGCGCTGCTGCAGGATGGTCTCGGAGGGGATCGCGCCGTCGGCCATCACCACCCCGCCCGGCAGGCTGATCCGCGCATCGTCGATCTCCAGCCTCCCGGCGGGCCGGAGCTCGTAGCCGCGCGACGCGGTCGCGCAGAGCGCCGCGAACCGACCGGGCGAGGGGTCGTGGCGGGCCGAGGGCGCGGCGACCTCGACGCGGCCGCCCTCCTCGAGGGGATGGAAGCGCACCGACGCCCGCTCCGCGACGAGCTGCTGCACCGGCACGCGCCGCCGCGCGGGGTCGGCTCCGAGGGCCGCCAGGCCGGTGAGGCCGAGGTCGACGGCACCGTGGACCGCGTGCTTGACCGTGGCGAAGCGGTCGATGGCGCGGCGGATCATCGCGGCCGCACCCGGCCGAGCGTCCGCACGAGACCCGGTGTGAGAGCCAGCGCCACGAGCACCTGGCCCGTCAGCCAGCCGGCCGCCACGCCGGTGATGCCCCAGGCCGGCAGGAACGCCGCTCCGAGGCCGACGCCGAGGGTGCAGGTGGCGGCCTGGGCGCCCACCACGGTCACGGCGTCGTGGCGGACGCGGGCGATATTGATCGCGATGGTGACCAGTAGGGCCGGCAGCGTCGACACGACGAGCAGCCGTAGCGCCCATGCCCCCTCGGTGGCGTAGTCGCTGCCGAAGACGCGCAGGAGCCACGGGGCGGCGATCGCGATCGCCGCGACCACCGGCAGCAGCAGGCGCAGGCTGTGCCGGAGGATCCGCCGCGCGTGCTCGACCATCCTCGGTTCCTCGAGCGACGACTCGACCAGCATCGAGATCGACATGCTGATCGACACCAGCTGCAGGCCCGATGCGATCGCCCAGGCGATGTAGAAGTAGGCGTTCTCCTCGGAGGAGCCGATCGTCGTGACGATGATCGGCAGCAGCGAGAGCGAGGCCACTGCGAACATCGTCCCGAGGTGGTTGCTCCAGGCCGTACGCAGCAGGAGCCCGCGGTCGAGCGGCACCCAGGCGTCCGCGGTCGTGCGCAGGTGGCCGGGCAGCAGCCGGCCGAAGATGAGGAGGGTGATCGGGACGATCGCCACCGCGGCGGGGATCGTCCACGAGAAGAAGACGCCCGAGGCGCCCGCGGCCGCCGCCAGGGGTATCAGCAGGGCGATCTTGGCGGCGGCGAAGATGGTGTTCTCGAGCGGGACCCAGTGGGCCTGACGGAGGCCGGTCATGACGCTGTCCTGCAGCATGAAGACCGACCAGGCTGCCGCCATGGCCGCGAAGGCCGCGATCCAGGCGGCGCTGCTGCCGACCACCGCCACCGCCGAGCCGCCCCGGCCGGCGATGACCGCGACGGCGAGGGCCGCCGCGGCGGACACGGCCGCCGATATCCCGTAGGCCCGGACGATCAGCCTGCCGGCACCGGGACCCGCCAGGGGCAGGAACCGGTGGAAGACGGTGTGCAGCCCGAGCTGGCCGACCCCCGACACCAGCAGCAGCATGGAGATCAGCGCCGCGCCGAGGCCGACCTCCGCGGGGGTGGCGTAGCGCGCCGCGAGCGCCCAGTAGGCGATGCCGAGCACCGAGGTCGCCCCCGAGCCCACCAGCAGCGAGTACCCGTTGCGGAAGAGCGGGGTCCTGAGATGGGCGACGAGGGCACCGCCCTGATGTCGCGCGCGCGCGACCGGACTCATGGCGCGCGGTCGACCAGGCGGACGTAGAGATCCTCGAGGCCCGGCACCACCACGGCGGCGGTGAACCGCCGCGACCGGATCTCGCCCTGCGCGCCGTAGCGCCGGCACAACTCGGGGTCGTCGATGAGGTCGCTCATCGCCAGGCGGAGCGCCTCCGCATCGCCGGCGGGCACCAGCCGCCCCGTGACCCCGTCGTCGATCATGTCGGCGTGCCCGCCGGGAACGGTCCCGATCATGGCGCGCCCCATGCTCATGCCCTCGTAGACGACGCTCCCGAGGGGCTCGGCCCAGATGGAGGGCGCCACGCCGAACAGCGCCCCCCGCCAGGCGGCCATGACGGCCGCGTGGGGCAGGTCCTGCAGGACGACCACCCTCTCCGGGATGGCCGGCGTGTCGCGCTCCATCGTCCCCACCAGCACCAGCGGCGGGGGGTCGACGAGCCGGCTGTGCGCCTCCAGCAGCGGCTCGATCCCCTTCTCGCGGCGCAGCGCGCCGACGAACAGGATGAAGGGCTCCGCGGGGAGCCCCTCCAGGTGGGAGACGAGCACGGGATCGACGGTCGGCGTCCGGTCCTCCTCGTCGCCGAAGCTCGGCAGCACGACGTGCGGAGTTCCGGTCACGCGGTCGTCCATGAAGTCGCGGCGGACGATGTCCCTCACGTACTCGCTGATGCTGTGGACCGCGCTGACCTTCCTCCGCAGCACGCGCCGCGACGCCCGCACCCCGGCCACCGCGACGAGCCCCTTCGGGCGACCGTAGTAGTCGCTCGCGCATGACAGGCATCGGCCGAGGGCGGGACCCGGGCACGCCGTGCCACGACTGACGAGGGTCCGGATCGCGCAGCTGTAGCCGTAGTCGCGCGCCGAGAGCACGAGGGGGATGTCACTGCCGGTGAGCGCAGCCGCGCAGGAGTACGAGAACCAGCCGTACGAGTGGATGACGTCGGGCGCGAACCTGGCGATGACGCGCCGCAGGCCGGCCGTCGTGACCGGGTCGGCGAACGGCGGTGGATGGTGCTTGCCGGAGGTCGCGAGTCGCGGGACCGCGCTCCGGATCTGCCGTAGACGGTTGACGCGCACGTCCCCGTCGTCCTCCGCCTCGGAACAACCCGGGCTCCAGACCGTCGCGACCTCGACGGTGTGGCCCCGCGCGCTGAGCTCACGGCCGAGCAACTGGATCTGCCGCTGGACCCCCCCGATGAACGGCGGGTAGTAGTCCGACGCGAGCAGGATCCTCAGCCGCCGGGTGGCGGGGCCGGCGTCGTCCGCCGGAGTGGCGACGCCCGCGTCCTCGGCCACGGTCATTCCTGCTCCGATCGCGGTGCCGGGAGAGCGGGGGGCGGCACAGGAAGCCCGATCCGGACCCGGCGGTAGACCGTCGGCGTGCCCGACGAATCGTCGATCAGCCTGGCCCGGATGACGCCGTCGTTGACCCCCGGGGGGATCGCGACGGGCACGCGGACGAGCTGCCCGGGCGCGATGCGGAGCGGCTCGATGCGCATCGGCGACCCCGGCACGTCGATCTCCAGGCGGAAGGCGCGCGACGCGGCCTCGCGGCTGGTGAGGGTGAGCGCCACCGACTCCGGGGTGGCGGCCGCGGTATCGATGGAGAGGACCGTGTAGCCGCGGTCGTGGGGCACCGGCAGCGGCGTCCTCGCAAGCCCGATCGCGACGCCGATGACCAGGAGCGCGGTGACGGCCCCGGCCAGCGCGCCCGCACGCACCCTGCCCGTCGTCCGGGTCCGGGGCGGGGCGGTGACGTCGCGCCGCGCCGCCGGGCGCCGGGCGTGGGCGACGGCCGCCGCCACGAGCGTCAGGGCGGCCAGCAGCACCGACCACGAGGTGGCCGACAGCCGGCCGTAGGCGCCCATCTCGACCCCGCCCACCACCGCGAGCACGGTGCTGAGCCCCACGCTGAAGAGGATCGTGCGGAGGGGATCGTGCGGATGGTCGGGGAACACGGCCGACCAGAGGGCGAACCCGGGCAGCACGAACATCAGCGCCAGGGCGAACGGCAGGCGCAGATAGGGGGATCCCGGGATGAGCACGCAGGCCAGCGCGCAGACGACCGCCGCGGCCGCCACGATGGGCACGGCGTCACCGCGGAGCCGGCTCATTGCTCGATCCTGCGGACGTCGAACACGACCACGTCACCGCTGTCGAACAGGCGGTCGGTGCTCGGGAGGTCGACGATCGAGAGCTGGTCGGCCGGGAGGAGCCCCCTGGTGCCGATCCGCGGCGTGCCCGCGGGCGCGAAGAAGTAACCCGCAAGGTTGTCCGTGGCCACGTTGCGCCGGTCGACGACCGCATACGCGATGCCGAACTCGTTGACGGCCTCGATCACGGCCTCCACGCCGTAGAGGGGCTCGAGGACGAGGCGGGCCCGGCCGTCGCGGCCGATGTAGGGCAGCTGCAGCCCCTGGCCCAGCAGCAGGCGCCCGTTCGACTCGTCCGCGGCGAAGCGACGATCGGGCCCCAGCGCAGTGAGCGACCATTCCGCCAAGGCGACGCCCTGCGGCTCGATCTCATGGCCGGCCACGGTGGCGCGATACGGCTGGGAGAGGCGGACGTCGGGAGGCCACCCCGCGACGGCCCCACCGACGGCGATCACCGCGATGAAGACGCACATCGCGGGCGCGAGCACCCGGCGGAGCCGGCCGGGACGCCAGATCCTGGCGGCCGCCAGGGCGACCGTGAGCCCGATGCCGAGGAACAGGAAGTCCGACGTGCGGTTCGCGGTCTCCCACGCGCTCGGCACCAGCCGGAGGGGGAGGATCGCGAGGTACGCGGCGGCCCCGACCGCGCACACCACGAGGAGGGCCGACCGGTGCCTGCGCCTCCACGCCTGCCACAACCCGAAGGGCAGCATCAGGCCGATCAGCGCCACCGAGCCGAGGCCCACGAACCGTTCCCACGACGGCGCCGCCTGCCCGCCCTCCGACGTGAACAGCTGTCGCGGCTCGGACGATCCCTGCACCGTCTCCAGCACGCCCTCGTAGGTCGCCTCGAAGATGGACCCGAGATAGTCGCCGGTCAGCGGCGCGACCTGCAGCAACCAGGTCACCACCGCCACGGCGCCGAAGAGCGCGTACCCCCACGCCGAGTCGTGGCGCCGCCCGAGACCGACGGCGGCGGTGATCGACATCAACACGAAGAGCGCGACGAGGGCGTAGGCCGTCAGGTGGTGGGTCATCACGACCGCGACGGTCGTGACCATCACCAGCAGCATCCATCCGAAGCGGCGTCCGTCGCCGTCCTCCGGCCGGCGCTGCACCAGGGCGAGCACGGCGAGGGCCGCCAGGGGCAGGGCGAGCGACTGGTAGGAGTACTGACCGCTCCAGAACAGGAAGTTCGGGTTCGCCACGTAGACCATGCCCGCGAGCCCGGCGATCCTCGCTGACCCGGTGATCCGCTCGAAGATGAGGAACAGCGAGGCGGTCAGGATGAGGCGCGCCACGCCGATCACGATCAGGCCGGCGCCGAAGCTGCCGAGGCCCGTCAACGCGGCGAGGCCCGCCGTGATCGTCGCGAGGCCCGGGTAGTAGACGGTGACCGGGAGGATCGAGTTCTGCGGGAAGAGCCCGCCGGCCCGCAGGACGTCCTCGGCGTTGCGCAGATGCACGAGTTCGTCGCTGTAGACGAAGGCGAACGGATCGTGGAGGACCTTCGTCGCGTACAGCAGCAGGCCGACCCCGACCACCAGCAGCCCCCGCTCGACCCGGGTCGCACTGCGGGAGAGGAGCCGCGCGGTCACCGGCACGACGATGAGGAGGAAGCCGGCCCAGAAGAGCCACTCGGCCTCCGAGCGCCCGATCCGCGAGAGGGCGTTGCCGGCGGTCATGACCAGGAGGCCGACGGCGCCGATGAGGAACAGAGCGCTCAACCACCCCCACGACACACCCCTCTGCAGCGACGGAGCCGTGGGGGCGTCCGCCCGGGCGACGTGGTCGACGGGGACAGCCGGGGCGGGCTCGATCTCGGCCACGGCGACCGCCTCCGACAGGGCGCCGCGGACCGTCACGGCGGGGTCGTCCCCGGGGTGCACAGCGGCGGCGGTCGCGGCCGGGGGGCCCGCGGCCGGCGGCGCGGCGCCCGTCTCGGCCGGCGGCGACGGCCGGCCCGGCCCGGGCGATGGCTCGCCGCGCGAGAGCAGGCCGACCATGACGCGGCCGAGCACGACCGTCCCCTTGACGGCCGCGAGCCCCGCGAGGCCCTGGCCGACCGCCCCACGTCGCGACGTGCGCTGGGTCATCGCCCCGCGCCCGGAGCCCGGAGGGTGCTCCGGCGGGCGTCGTCCGCGCCCCGGGAGCCGGCGATCAGGGCGCGGTACACGGCCTCCACCCGGGGCACGATCGCGCTCGCGGCGAACATCCGGGCCCTGCGCGCCCCGGCCTCCCCCCAGCGGTCGCACAGCTCGGGAGAGCCGCAGAGCCGCCGCAGCGCGGCCTCGAGGCCGGGCACGTCGCCCGGCCGCACGAGCAGTCCGGTCTCCTCGTGCCCGACGACGGTGGCGAGCCCTCCCACCCGGGACGCGATGACCGGTCGCCCGACCGACATCGCCTCCAGCGCGACCAGCCCGAAGGGCTCCGACCAGATGGAGGGCACGACCACGCCGAGGCTCCCGCGGAAGATCTCCATGAGCTCCGCGTGCGGGCGCGGACCGAGCACGTGGACGCCCGGCCGATCGAGTCCGATGTCACCGGGCATCACCCGGCCGACCAGGACGAGCGGTGGAGCGTCCGGGATGCGGCCGTGGGCGTCCAGGAGGGGCGCCACGCCCTTGTCGGCCGTGACGTCGCCGGCGAAGACCAGGTACGGCCCGTCCGGGACGCCCTCGGCGCGGGCGGACGCCGGCGGCGGCGCGTCCAGGAGCGCGTCGGGCACGAAGTTGGGGATGACCTCGTGCGGAAGCCCGCGCTCCCTGAGGCCCGACGCCTCGGCCACCGCGTCGCTGATCGGCAGGAACATGTCGACCGACCGCCGCACCGCGCCCGAGGAGGCCCGCAGCAGCAGCGCCGTCGGGACACCCTTGGCGATGCCGTAGTGGGACGTCGCGCACGTCAGGCAGCGCTCGAGAGCGGGGCCCGGGCACACCGACTCGTGCCGGGTCATCCTCTTGTTGGCGCACACGAGGCCGTAGTCGTGCAGGGTCAGGACGAGCGGGATGCCCGAGCGGGCCACCACCGGCAGGATCGAGTGGACGAGCCAGTTGTGGCAGTGGATGACGTCCGGGCGCTCCTCGGCGATGATCCGCCGCAGGCTCAGCGCCGACTCGGGATCCGGGAACGGCGGGGCGTGGCGGCGCATGTCGTCGGCGTGCAGCAGGGGGATCCGGCCGAGCAGGCTGCCGACGCGACGGACCCGGGCGCCCCCCTCGAAGACGCGTTCGCCGCCGTCTGTCGTGGTGGCGACCGACACATGATGTCCGCGGGCGCCGAGCTCGTCGCGGAGGTCCTCCACCAGGCGCTCCTCCCCCCCGGTGACCGGGGCGAAGAACTGGGTGACCATCAGGATCCTCATGCCGCGCGCCCCAGCACGTCGCGGTAGACCCCCTCGAGCCGGATCGCGCAGTCGTCCCACGACGGGATGGCGGGCGGATCGGCGAGGGGCGGGCGGTCCATCTCCTCGATCATGGCGACCGAGAAGGCCTCGGGCGAGGAGTCGAGCGCGACACCGCGCGCCAGACCGCGATCGGCCAGCTCGCTGAGCCCCGTGGTCCGGGCCACGAGAACGCGGCGCCCGAGCGCGATCGCCTCGAGCGCGGCGATCGGATGGGTCTCGAACTCGCTGAGCAGCACGACGAGCGACGCACGCGACACCTCGTCGGCCATCGCGCGCCGGTCGCCCGCGGGCACGGCCCGGATCTCAACCCGGTCGGCCACGCCGAGCCTGTCGGCCAGGCTCCGCAACTCGCCCTCGTAGTCGCCGGTGCCGGCGATCCAGAGGCGCGCGCCGGGTCGCGACCGCAGCACCGCCGGCAGCGCCTCGATGGCGCGATGGTGACCCTTGTAGCGCTCGAGGCGGCCGATGGACGCGATCAGGCCCGGCTCGGTGGGGGGCCTCTCCGCGTCGGGGATGTGCGGTAGGTCGGCGCCGTTCGGCACCGAGACGAAGCGCCGCTCGGGCACCCGGAGACGGGTGCCGTAGAGCGACGCCTCGAAGTCGGCGAGCACCACCAGGCGCTCGGCCCGGCGGATCAGCGGGCCCAGCAGGCGCTGCTGGAGGGGACGCGCGGCCGCGCGCAGGCGGGCCGAGTGGCCGCCGGCGTGGAAGCTCAGCACGTAGGGCACCCTTGCCCGCAGGGCGGCGAGCATCACGTGGGGGGCGACGAGCGTGTGGTACGACTGGACGTGGATGAGGTCCCAGCTCCCGGATCGGACGACCGCGCCGAGCGCGGGTGCGAACCGGTAGTCCCGTCGCCGCGGATGGGCCCGCACCCGCACGACCGACACCCCCTCGACGACCTCGTGGGACGCCAGCTCACCGCTGGTATCGGTGCAGAGCACCGTCACCTCCACTCCCCGCGCCACCAGCCGCCGCGCCGTCTCATAGACGTGGGTCTCGACGCCGCCCGTCTCGGGCAGGAAGCGCGGGGTGGCCATCAGCACCCTGAGGCCCTGCCGGCCACTGGCGCCGCGGTCGCTCATGCCGCGGGTCGCCCCCCCGCCGCCAGCCGCGCGGCGGTGTACCCGGCCGTGGTGGCCGCGAGCCCGGCGACGATCGCGCCGGCGCGGCCGAGGCCGCCCGCTCGGCCGCGACGGGGGGCGTCGGCCAGCCCTCGGGCCACGCCCGAGGGCAGGGTGCGCGACACGTAGCGACGCTCGGTCTCCAGGGCCTGCTGGGCGCCCGCGAGCCGTGCCACCATCGCCTTGGAGCGCCCCTCGGCGTAGCACCGGCTGAGGAAGTAGCCGACCGTCGCGCGGTCGCGCGGCACCAGATGGTCCACCCGGATGGCGGGATCGAAGAGCACGTGCGAGCGGGGATGGGCGCGCCCCGCCCGGATGCACAGCTCGGTCTCCTCGCACCCGACCGGAAGGCTCCCGACGCGGCCGAGCTCGGAGCGGAAGGCGCCCGCGCCGACCACGACCTCCCGGCGGAACGACATGCTGGCGCCGATGACGTTGCGCACAGGGCCGGGGGTCTCGGGCATGCCGCGGTAGGTGCAGCCGACCACCCAGTCGAACTCGCGCGGGAACCACGCCGGCCGTCCGCCCTCCCACTCCGGCGCGACCGTGCCACCGACGCCGATGACGCGGGGGTCGTCGAACGCCGAGGACATCCGCTCCACCCAGTCGGCCGCGGCGCGGGCATCGTCGTCGAGGAAGCCGACGATCGACCCGCGCGCCCGCGCGAGGCCGGTGTTGCGCGCGCCCGAGAGCCCCCGCGCCTCGGCGTTCTCGACCACCGTCACGCCCGGCCAGCGGCCGGTGACCCACTCCACGAGCTCGGCGTTGTGATCGACCACCACGAGGACCTCGGCGGGCGGGACGGTCTGGTGCTCCAGCGAGGCGACCGCCGCCGCCAGCTGGTCCCGACGGCGCATCGCGTGCGTGCACACCACCACCGACATCCCGCCGTCGCGTTCCGTGCCGCCGATCGTCTCTGCGGCGGGGTGGACCCCCGCGCGCGGGGATGCCGCGAAGCCCCCTTCGCTCACGCCGATGAGTGCTCGATCCCCTCCACGAGGTGGCCCCGCTCGATGGGGCTCTCGGCGCGGTGCACCCGCGGCCTCGCCACTGCGGGCCTGCCGCTGCGACGCTCGCGGAGGATGGTCTTCAGCACCCGCATGCCGTCGCTTGCGGCGTTGAGGTTGCTCAACCCGTGCAGCCGGGGACGCTCGAAGCTCGGCACCTCCGAGACCCGCAGGCCGGCCTTGACCGCACGGATGTTCATGAGGGTCTCGATCTCGAACCCGTCGCAGTCGAGATCGAGGGCGGGCAGGCAGTCGCGCCAGAAGGCGTTGTAGCCGTAGCAGAGGTCGGTGAACCGGGTGCGGAACAGCGTGTTGACCACCACGCCGAGCCCTCTGTTGCCGAGTCCGCGCAGGCGCGTCAGGTCGGCGCTGCCCCCGCCGACGAGGTGGCGCGAGCCCTTGGTGAAGTCGGCGCCGGCCAGTAGCGCACCGACGAACACGGGGATCTCATGCGGGTCGGCCGAGCCGTCCGCGTCGATCGTGACGACGATGTCGCCCTGGGCGGCGTCGAAGCCCGCGCGGAGGGCATCGCCCTTGCCCCGGCCCGCCTGGTGGACGATGCGGCAATCTGCGCGCGCCGCCAGCGCCGCCTCCACCGTGCCGTCGGTCGAGCGGCCGTCGACGATGATCACCTCGTAGACCGAGCGGGGAAGCTCGCTCAGCACCGGACCGATGTTGCGCGCCTCGTTGAGGGTGGGGATCACCACGCTGACGCGCGGCCAACCCGACCCCCCACGCCCGGGGCTGCGTCGCCGATCCAGGGGCGGCGTCTGAATGGGCAGCCCTGGGCGGCGATCACCCCTCAGCACCGCGTGCGGAGCGATCTCCTCGCCGTGCTCGGTCGTGCCGATCTCGATCCGCGGGTCCTGGTCCATGCCTCTCCACCCCTTCACCGCTGGGTCGTTGGCGCTGCCGATTGCAGGCGCCTGGCTCGTCCCCTGGCTCACCGACGACTCGTCACCGGGGAGATATGGCGATATTGCGCGGTTGGTGGTCGAGGTCGCACTCCCCAAAAGGCGAGGACTGCCGACGGCAGAAGCACAGGACTCGACTGCGTCTCTCACACCGGTATGACCCGATGGCGAAACGCAGGGACCCGCGGCCCAAGATCAGCGTGCGGAAGCCCAGGACCGCGTGTCGCATCGACCCGGTCAGCAGCGCCTGCCGCACTCGGCCGAGCATGTGACGAAGCCGATGGGGCCGCAGGCCGGCCTCACAGCACGCCGTGTGCCGAGACGCCACGCGTGAACGGCCCGTCACTGGACCGAGGACGGGATGGAGCCAGACGATGGAGGATACCGGGATCGAACCGGTGACCTCTACGCTGCCAGCGTAGCGCTCTCCCAGCTGAGCTAATCCCCCGTGGGGGCGAATCATAGGGAAGGCTCGCCCGAGGGGGAAGGACGGGCGGGGCGCTCGCGATCAGGCCGGAGCCGACTTGGCGGCGTCCCCTTCCCCGTGCCGGAAGTGCCGCCTGAGGATGTCATCGAGAGCGGCGAGGCGGGCGTGGGCCTCGGCTTGATCGGGGTGGGCGAGGATCGGGTGCTCGTCGTGGTGGAAGACGGCCGAGAAGCGGGCGGCCAGGTCGTTGAGGGCGGCGCCCGCGTGCGGGCCCACGACGGCCTCGATGTCGGTGCGGGCGCGCTGGCCGAGGGTGCGGGCGCGGGCGACGATGGCCCGGGCCTCTCCCTCGTCCAGCTCGCCCGGCAGGTGGCGACGAAGGAGCGCGCACTCGAAGTGCCGGCAGGCCCCGGGGCGGTCGCGGTAGACGGTGCAGGCGTAGCGGTGGGCCGGGCAGGGCTGGGCCGGCCCCGCCTCGTGGATCAGGGCGGGCGCCCCAACCGGTGGCTCGAGGTCGGCGAGGCCGTCCCCGGCGACCGGGGGCAGGCGCGAGAACATCGTTCCGTCGCAGCAGATCCCGCACTCGAGGCAGATGTTCGCCAGCGGTCGTCCCCCCGTCTCCGGGGGGAGCCTCTCCGAGCCCGGCGGGCGTCTCAAGACGCGAACCTCACGAGGGGCTCTGGGTTTCGCCGGCCCCGCTCGGGTGCCTAGGAGGCGGCCGCCACGTAGGTCTCGCGCGGGGCGTCGCGCCAGAGGCGGTCGAGGCGGTAGAAGTCGCGCGCCTCGGGCGTGAAGACGTGGACGACGACGTCGAGCAGGTCGATGAGGATCCACTCGCCCTCGCGGGCGCCCTCCACCTTGCGCGCCATGACGCCGTTCTCGTTCTTCATCTGCAGGCGCACCTCGTCGGCGATCGCCTTGGTCTGGCGCGGCGTCTGGCCCGTGCAGACCACCAGGTAATCGGTGTAGGTCACCAGGCCGCGCATGTCGAGGATCACGATGTCCCTGGCGTTCTTCGACTCCGCGTACGCGGCGGCGGCCATCGTCAGATCGAGCGACGTGGTGATGGCACCTTCCTGGGCTTCCTCAGCAACGATCGGGCGAGGGTACCAGACCCTCGTCGAGCAGCGCCTGCTCCACCTCGGGGGGCACCAGGTGGCCGATCGGCAGGCCCGCGGCGATGCGCTCGCGGATCATGCTCGACGAGATGCCGATGACGGGGACCGCGACGATGTCGGCGCGGCCCGGGGCGACGCTCTGGGCGAGGACGTCGAGGTCGCGCTGGGCGACGTCGCCGCGCGCCACCACGGCCAGGCGGGCGGCGGCGAGGATCCGCTCGGGCGCCCTCCAGGTGGGGAACTCGGCCAGCTGGTCGGCGCCGAGGATGAACCACAGCCGCACGCCGGGCTCGGCGGCGGCCATCGCCTCGAGGGTGTCGGCGGTGTAGCTGAGGCCGTCGCGCTCGAGCTCCAGGCGCGACACCACAAGACCCGGGCGGCCGGCGACCGCGCGCTCCAGCCAGGCGGCCCGGCGCGCGGCGGGGGCGACGGCGGGATCGTCCTTGTGGGGCGGCCGGCCCGCGGGCACCAGGCGCACCTCGTCGAGGTCGAGCTGCCAGAGAGCCTCGCAGGCCACGATCAGGTGCCCCAGGTGCGGGGGGTCGAAGGTGCCCCCCAGCACGCCCACGCGCCGGGCCGTGGGCGCCGCGCCGCCGCTAGCGGAGGTGGCCGTCGCCGGTGACGTGGTAGGTGTAGGTGGTCAGCTCCGAGAGGCCGATCGGCCCGCGCGCGTGGAGCTTCTGGGTGGAGATGCCGATCTCGGCGCCCATCCCGAACTCGCCGCCGTCGGTGAAGCGGGTGGAGGCGTTGACGTAGACCACCGCGGCGTCCACCCCCGCCTGGAACTCACGGCTGGAGGCGAGCGACGAGGTGACGATCGCCTCGCTGTGCCCCGAGCCGTAGCGGGCGATGTGCTCGAGCGCCTGCGGCAGCGAATCGACGACCCTCACGGCCATGATCAGGTCGAGGAACTCGGTGGCGTAGTCGTGGTCGGTGACCTCGGCGAGCCCCTCAGCCTGCTCGCCCAGGATGTCGAGGCCGGCGCGATCGACGCGCAGCTCCACCCCGGAGGCCGTCAGGCGCTCCACCACCGCCGGCAGGATCCCGGGCGCCGCGTCGCGGTGCACCAGCAGGGTCTCGGCGGCGTTGCAGACCCCCGGCCGCTGCACCTTGGCGTTGACGACGACCTTCACCGCCATCTCGGGGTCGGCGCCGGCGTCGACGTAGACGTGGTTGTTGCCCGACGCGGCGTAGATCACGGGCACCCGGGCGTGTTCCTTGAGGAACGACTTCAACTCCTCGCCGCCGCGCGGGATGACCAGGTCGAGGGCGCCCTCCATCTGCACCAGGCGCCGCATCTCCTCGCGGTCGGCGCCGAGCAGCGCCACCGACCAGCGCGGCACGCCGGCCTCGAGCAGGGCACCCGTGAGCACCTCGGCGATGATCAGGTTGGAGCGCGTGGCCAGGCGGCTGCCGCGCAGCACCACGGCGTTGCCGCTCTTGAGGCAGAGGGCGGTGGCGTCGGCGGTGACGTTGGGGCGGCCCTCGTAGATCACCGCCACCACGCCGAGGGGCACGCGCCGGCGCACGATCTGGAGGCCGTTGGGCAGGGTGCGCCCGCCGTCCACCTCCCCGACCGGGTCGGGCAGGGCGGCCACCGCGCGGATGCCCACGGCCATGTCGCGCACGCGGTCCTCGTCGAGCAGCAGCCGGTCGATCAGCGCCGGCGCCGTGCGGGCGCGCTTGGCGGCCTCCACGTCGAGTGCGTTGTCGCGCAGGATCTCGGCCGACCGGCGCTCGAGGGCGTCGGCCATCTCGGCCAGCGCGGCGTCGCGCTGGTGCCCGGGGAGGCGGCCGAGCACACGGCTGGCGGCCTGTACCTCGGCGATGACACGTTCGAGTTGGGTCACGGTCGCTGCATTAGAGCATCGCCCGGGCGGCGCCCGCCCGGCGGGCTGGGGAGGTCGTCTGGTGGTGTGCCCGGCGGATCATCGGCGGACGAGGATACCCCTCCGGCTCGACGGGGCGCGAAACCGCAACCCGGCGTTCGGCGTCCCCGCCCCGCCGGTCCAGTCGCGCGGCCGTGCGCCGATGCACGGGGCAGCCCCCGATCCCCGGAGACCCGCCCGTGCGCACCCCGAACCGCCGCATCCGCCTCGCTGCCCTGGCCACGGCACTCGCCGCGGCCGGGCTGCTCAGCGCCGGCTGCACCGTCCTCTCCGGCGGGGGCGTCGCCCTCGACCAGCAGTGCCTGCTCGGCTGTGAGACGCCCGACCCCCCGCTGATCACGCCGACATCGGTGCGGCTCAGCGGACCGGCGTATCTCAACATCAGGGGGAAGACGTCGGGCGGCGTGGCGGCGCGAACCACCACCGTCCAGCTGGAGACCACGAACGGGTGGGTGGATCTGGAGACCACCGTCGGCTCGGGCACCGGCGCCAACAACGAACGCGACCTGTGGTCGCACATCTTCATCGATCACAAGTACCGGGCCGGGATCGCCGCAGCCGACCATCGCCCGAACATCCGGATCGTGGAGTCCGATGGGACGTCGGTGGTGCAGCGGGTCATCCGGGCCGACCGCCCCGATCTGGTCGTCTCGCCGCCGAACATGAGGACCTTCACGGCGACGGTCGGCGCGTCGCAGGTGCAGGAGGTCGAGATCCGCAACGGCTCCTCCACCCTCGGCCTCGACGTCACGTACGCCGACGTGAGGCCGCAGAGCCCGTTCAGCGTCGAGGTGAAGCAGTGCGTGGCTCTGCGGCCAGGCGCACGCTGCTCACTGCTCGTGACCTTCGCCCCGACCAGGGCCGGACTCACGACCGCGAGGCTCCACATCGACTCGGACGACCCGCGCAGGCACACGGTCGCCCTCGAGGGCACCGGCGTCGCCGCGGCGGCGCCCGCGCCTCGGGTGACCCTCTCCCCGGCGAGCCTCACCCTCGGTGAACTGCAGGAGGGCGTGGTCACGGTCACCAACCCCGGCGCCACCGCGGTGACGACCGGGACGGCCGCCATCACCGACCCGACGACGGGCGCGGTGTTCTTCACCACCCCGGGCGCCGACCCGGCCCGCGACTGCTGGGGCGGCACCACGCTCGCCGCCGGCGCCAGCTGCGACGTGACGGTGACCTTCTCGGGCGCCCCGCCGAGCCCGCCGGACCCCCAGGCCACGCTCTCCATCCCGGTCACCGGCGGTCAGGCCGCCGCCGCCACCCTCCACGGCACCCTGCCCTCGATCATGTCGAGCGCGGTGTCCACCGCGGCCGCACGCCGCGCCAAGCCCGCCCGGGTGCACTTCGCCGGACGGCTCAGCACCGCGACCCGCATCGCCGCCGCCGGGCGCCAGACCGGCGGGGCACGCCTGGCCATCGACCTGACGGGCGCGGTCCGCACGACGACCACCGCCCCCAAGGGCACCGCCGTCCCCGCCGCGCTGAAGCGACTGCTCGGCTCGCGCTTCTCCGGCGCCGGCACGCTCGCCGCGCGCGGCACGAAGACGAGCATCGACACCATCGTGCTCACGGCGCCCGCAAAGGGCGGCCGCCTCTGTGCCCGCCTTCGCATCGCGGGTACCCGCACGGCCGCCACGGGCACGCTGACCGTGCTCGGCGGCACCGGCCCCGCGGCGGGCCTGCGCGCGACCTCGAAGTTCGAGCTCTTCAAGGGCGACCGGGCGACCGGCATCGCCACCGTGTCGACCGGCCGCGCTCGCCCCATGCCGGCCACCTGCACCACGTGACCCCGAGCATGCCCGTGGGAACCCGCGGCATCCGAAAGGCGATCATGCTCGGCGTCGTCGCGGCCGCCGCGCTGCCCCTGTCGGGGTGCGTGCCCGTCACGCTGCCCGGTGGAGGGGAGGCGATCGACCCGTGCCTGATCGGCTGCTACGCCCCCACCCGTCCGGTCCTCGATCTCACCGCCGTCCGCCAGGACGGAGCCGGGACGCTGATCGTCCGCGGGAGCTCCACGAGCGACGCGAAGTGGCGCGTGACCGTCTACGAGGTCTTCCTCGCCGGCGACTGGGAGGAGGTGCTGACGACGGTCGAGGAGGGGGTGGGCCCGCGCAACACGATCGGCCTCGGCGCCGACATCACCCTCCGATCCGAGTTCGCCCCCTGGACCCGCGCGGCCACGGCCCTCAAGGTGCGGGTCTCCCAGGGGCACCCCGACGGCGTGGCGGGTGTCAGCGAGCGCGTCATCACCGCCGACCGGCCGACCCTCGCCGTCGATCCGACCCTCGACCTCGTCGCCTCGGTGGGCTCGTCGGAGACGAAGGCGGTGACCATCACGAACCGCTCGGCCAAGCAGACCCTGAAGGTGACGGGGCTCACGGTGGGTGGAACGGGCGCCGCCGCCTTCACGGCCGCCGCCGGCACGTGCGCCGGCGCGACCCTCGCGCCCGGCGCGAGCTGCACCGCCACCGTGACCTTCTCCCCAGCGTCGGCCGGCCTGACCGGCGCCACGCTCTCGATCGACTCGAGCGACCCGCGCGTGCGCGAGGTCTCGCTATGGGGATCCACGCCCGGCGCCACGGGACCTAGGGTGAGCGCCTCCCCGGCCTCGCTGACGCTCGGCGAGCTGGACACCGGCGTGATCACGGTGACCAACCCGGACGCGACGCCCGTCACGATCGGCGCGGCCTCGATCGAGTCCTCCGCCACCGCCGTCTTCACCACCACACCGCCGGGCGATCCCGCCCGCGACTGCTCCGCCGGCGCCACGCTGCCCGGCGCGGGAAGCTGCGACGTGGGCGTCTTCTTCTCGGGCGCCGCACCCGGCGCAGCCACCGGGGCGGTGCTGACCGTCCCCGTCACCGGCGGGCGCCCGGTCACCGTCGCGATCAACGGCGGCGTGGTCGCGGGCTCGGTCGCGGCGCGGACCCGCCCGGCGCGACGCGCGGCGCGCGGCGGCCCGACGCATCTGGCGTTCAGCGGACGCCTGCGCGCCACCAACCGCCCGGCCGGCGCCCCCCGCACGGCGGGTGCCGGCATCGAGGCCCCGATCCGCACCACCGGTTCGATCACCGCGAAGGCGACCGCGCCCACCGAAAGCGCCGTCCCGCCGGCCCTCACCCGGCTGCTCTCCTCCCGATTCGCCGGGATGGGCCGCCTGCGCACCGACGGCACCCGCTCCACGATCGACACCGTCATCCTCACGCGCCCCCATCCCGGGGGCCGCATCTGCGCGCGCCTGCGCATCTCGGGTAGCAAGAAGAAGGGCGGGGGCACCCTGACGGTGCTCGGCGGCACGGGCCCGGCGGCGGGCCTGCAGGCCACGGCGCAGTTCCAGATCTTCTCGCGCGACCGGGCGAGCGGGCGCATCACCACGCGCACCGTCCCTCGCGCCCCACTGCCGGCGGCCTGCCGCTGACCGATCGCGCCCCCGGCGCTCACCGCGCCGGGGGCGCGAGCACCCTCGGGCGGCTCAGCCCGCCGGGTCGGCCAGGACGAAGTCGTCGCGGTGGATCACCTCGGGCGCCGCGTCGGGCAGGCGCTCGCGCACGGCGTCCGACTTCAGGCCCGCCACCACGCGGATCTCGTCGGACGACATCGCCGAGATGCCCTTGCCCACCACCGCGCGGGCCTCGCCGGTGACCACCTCCACCGCGTCGCCGGCCTGGAACCCGCCCTCGGCGGCCACCACCCCGACGGCCAGCAGCGAGGTGCCGCGCTCGCGCAGCGCCGACGCCGCCCCGGCGTCGATCACCACGCGCCCGAGCGTCGGCTTGGCGTGGCGCAGCCACAGCTTGAAGGCGGGCTCGCGGCGCACCGCGGGGCTGAAGCGCGTGCCGACATGGTGGCCCGAGGCCACGGCGGGGATGACGCCGTCGGCCGATCCCGAGGCGATCACGCAGGTCACCCCTCCCCCGGTCGCCATCGCGGCCGAGGCGATCTTGCTGGAGATGCCCCCGCGCCCCTTGCCCGATCCGCTCATCTCGGCCAGCGCGATGTCGCCGGGCGCGGTGCCCGCGGGGATGTCGCCGAGCAGATGCGGCCCGTCGGGGCCCTCGCCGTAGAGGCCCTCGCGGTCGGTCAGCAGCAGCAGCCAGCGGGCGCCCAGCAGGATCGCCACCTGGGCGGCCAGCACGTCGTTGTCGCCGAAGGTGAGCTCGTCGGTGGCGGTGGTGTCGTTCTCGTTGATCACCGGCACCGTGCCGAGCTCGGTGAGCCGGCTCAGGGTGGTGCGGGCGTTGAGGTAGGAGGCGCGCGCCGCGAGGTCGCTGGAGGTCAGCAGCACCTGCGCGGGCACCACCTCGTGCGGGGCGAAGGCCGCCGAGTAGTGCTGGAAGAGCACGCCCTGGCCCACGGCCGAGGCTGCCTGCAGGTCCCCGAGGGCCGTGGGGCGCTCGCGGATGCCGAGGCGGCCGAGGCCGCAGGCGATGGCGCCGCTGGTCACCAGCACCGGCTGGTGACCGTGGCGCAGCACCCGCACCAGGTCGCGCACCCGCGCCTCCAGCACGTCGTCGCGCAGCTGGCCGTCGTCGTCCACCAGGGTCGATGACCCCAGCTTCACCACGAGGATGGCCATGGTTAGTGCCCCGGCTCGGGAGTCAGTGAGCAGATCCCGAGCGAATCTCCCGTGAGGCAAGGACGCAGTTCAGGCCCGATATCGGGAATATGGGGCCTGCCGAGGACGCCGCCTCGCGATGAGATGCAGCCGGGAGCTGCCGCTGGCCTCCCGAGCCGGGGCACTTCAGCGGGCGGTTGCCAGCAGGGCGGCGAGCAGGCGCTCGCGCAGGGCGTCGAGCCCGGTGCCCGTCTGGGTGTCCACCGACACGTCGGCCTCGGCGACCGGCTCCTCGGCCTCGTCGGCGCGGGTGGCGACCACGATCTCCTGGACGCCGTCGTGCAGGAAGGGCTCCAGCCCCTCGCGGGCGCGGGCCAGGCGGTCGGCGGCGGGCTCGGGGTCGGTGGCGTCGATGCAGTGGATGAGCACGCGGGCGCGCTCGAGCTGCTCGAGGTGGGCGTCGCGGCGCGGCGTGCCGTCGGCCGCGAGACCCGGGAGGTCGATGATCAGGAACAGGTGGCCGTCGGGGTCCTCGATCGGCCCGAAGGCGGGCTCGAGCGTGGAGTGCGGGTACGGCGCCTCCACGGCCGCCGCGCCGGTCAGGGCCACCAGCAGCGCGCTCTTGCCGGAGTTGGGCAGCCCGACCAGGGCGGCGTCCACGGCGAGGCGCAGCTCGAGGGTGAGCCAGGCCTCCTCGCCGGGAGCCCCGGGCACCGTGGTGCGCGGGGCCTGGTTGGTCGACGACTTGAAGGCCTTGTTGCCCACGCCGCCGTTGCCGCCGCGCGCCACGGGGACGCTGTCGCCCGGCTCGGTGAGCTCGGCGATGACGTGGCCGTCGCGGATCACGCGCGTGCCGGGGGGCACGGCGACCATCAGGTCGGTGCCGGCGTGGCCGTGGCGGGCCTTGCCCTGGCCGTGGCCGCCGTTGGGGGCGCGGTGGTGCACCTGGTGGCGGAAGCGCGAGAGGTCGGTGACCTGGTCGTCGGCCACGAGCACCACACGTCCGCCCCGTCCGCCGTTGCCGCCGTCGGGGCCGCCCTTCGGGATCTTGGGCTCCCGCCGGAACGACATGCAGCCCATGCCGCCCATGCCGCCCTCGGCGTTGATCTGAGCTCTATCGGTGAAGGGCATTAGCGCCCCGAGTCAGGGGTCATCGTGGCTGTTCCCGGCTTTGGCGGCCGCCGGCCGCCCGGGTCCCATGGCGAGGCGGCGTCCTCGGCAGCCCCCGATATAACCAATATCGGGGCTGATCTGCGTCCTTGCCTCGCCGGGGATTCGCTCGGGAACACCAGACGACACCCCTGACTCGGGGCACCCTCACCCTTCCGCAGCCCCGGTCAGACCGGGGCCGGCTCCTCGGGGTGCACGAAGATCCGGCGGCCCTTGCGGCCCGTCGTGAACTCGATGCGGCCGGTGACCGTGGCGAAGATCGTGTGGTCGCGCCCGATGCCGGTGCCGGTGGCCGGACGGAAGCGCGTGCCGCGCTGGCGCACGATGATCGTGCCGGCCGGGACGAGCTGGCCGCCGAACGCCTTGACGCCGAGCATCTTCGGCTTGGAGTCGCGACCGTTGCGGCTGGAGCCGCCACCCTTCTTATGCGCCATCTCGGACTCCTACCTGCTCAGGCGGTGATTGACTCGATGCGGACCCGCGAGAGCCGCGAGCGGTGACCGCGGGTCTTCCGGGAGTTCCGCTTCGGCTTGTAGGTGAAGACGCGGATCTTCTTGCCGAGCACGTGCTCCTCGACCGTCGCGGTGACGGTGCCGCCGTCGGCGATGCCATCGCCGTCGCCGGTGGCGAGGACGCGCGGCTCGAAGCTGGAGCCCTCGTCGTGCTGGAGGCGGTCGACCAGGAGTCGCTCGCCTGCGCGCACACGGTACTGCTTGCCCCCGAGGGCGATCACTGCGTAATCCGGCACGTTTCCTGTCCTGGCCGATTGATAAGCGACGGCGGATGTTAGCGGGCCCGGCGGGCTACCGCCATCTCGGGCGGATCAGAGGACCTCGAAGCGACAGGTGGGGCCCTGCGCGCGAGCGAGACGGCGGTCGGCGGTGAGAAGGGGCGCATCCAGCGCCTCGGCCAGTGCGACGTACGCCGCATCGTACGGCGTGATCGTCTCGTGGAGCTCCCACATCCTCGTGAGGAGGTGCGTGTGCTGGAGACGGAGCAGCCGAAGGTCCGCGAGATCGGAGAGCGCCTGCCGCACCCGACCCTCGCTCACGTCACCACGCTGGTGTGCCCGCCGGATCGTGGAGACGACCTCGCAGTCGATGAGGTGAGGGGCGCACAGCGCCTCGTCCACCATAAGGGCGCGTGCCCGCTCGCCGCTCTCCTCCTGATCGAGGAGGAACGGCCCGAGGACCGAGGCGTCGACGACGATCACCGGCCGTCCCGGTCCTCGCGGACATCCATCTCCGCCTGACGGAAGCTGAGCCGACCGCCGGAGCGGTGCCCGATCCTCTCGACCACCTCGGCGACGGTCGGCGTGCGGGCGGCACGGGTGAGCTCCGCGAGGAGGTACTCCTGGAGGGACTGGCCCGCACCCGCGGCACGGCGGCGCAGGACCGCATGGACCTCGTCGGGCACGTTTTTGATCTGGATGCTCGGCATGCATCGAGGCTAGCATGCGAAATGGCGCCACTCACGCCATATCAGCGCCATCTCAGCGACGAGCGGCGCACCGGGCGGGATTGACCCGGGATGCTGGGGGTGTAGAAGGCATCACGTGAGACTCGGTCCCCGCTCCGTCATCGCCCTCGCGGCCGCCGCGCTGGGCGTCGTGGCGGCCCCGGCGCTCGGTGCCACCCTGGTGGTGGCCGCCGAGGGTGACCCCGACAGCCTCGACCCCGCCCTGGCCTACGCGCCCGAGAGCTGGCAGGTGCTGGTGAACGCCGGCGAGGGCCTCGTGGCCTACCGGCGCGCCGCCGGAGCGGCGGGCTCCGACGTGGTGCCGGCCCTCGCCGCACGACTGCCTGTGGTGTCCGGCAACGGGCGGCGCCTGTCGTTCTCGCTACGCGATAACGCGCGCTTCGGCCCGCCCGCCAACCGCGCGGTGCGCCCCAGCGACGTGAAGGCCAGCCTCGAGCGGATCTTCCTGTCGGGCTCGCCCGGCCGCGGCCTCTACCGGACGATCCGCGGCGCGAACGCGTTCGAGCGCTCCCCCACCGCGGGCGGCATCTCGGGCATCACCGCCGACGACGCGAACGGCCGCCTCGAGATCGCGCTCACCCGCTCCGATCCGGCGATCCTGCGCGTGCTGGCCCTGCCCTTCGCGTTCGTGCTGCCGCGCGGCACCCCGCCCTCCGACCAGAGCCGCGCGGCCCTCTCCTCGGCGGGCCCGTACCGGGTGGCGGCGTACCGCCCGGGCGAGGCGATCGAACTGGTGCGCAACGCGGGGTACGCCGCAGGCGCGACCGGACCCGCGATCGGCCCGGCGGAGATCCGGGTGGACCTCGGCGTCGGAGGCGACGACGCCCTGGCGCGCGTCGCGGCCGGCACCGCCGACTACGCCCAGGCGCGCCCCACGCCGGCGCAGGTGCGCGCCGCCCGCAGCGACCCCTCGCGCCGGGTGTGGCGGCACGTGGAGGGGGCGACCTACTACTTCTTCATGAACACGCGGCGGCCGCCCTTCGACGACATCCGGGTGCGCCGCGCCGTGAACCTCGCCATCAACCGCACCGCGATGGCGCGCACCTTCGGCGGCGAGGCGGTGCCGACCACGCAGGTGCTGCCGCCGGGGGTGCCCGGACGCCGGGCGAAGATGGACCCCTCCCGCCGCCCCGACCTGGCCGCGGCACGGGCGCTGGTGACCCGCGCGGGCGCCGCCGGGGCGAGCGTGAGCGTGTGGGGCGCGACCGGCGACCCCTCGCCGGCCGTCACCCGGCTGCTGGAGCGCACGCTCGACCGCATCGGCCTGCGCGCCACGCCGCGGCTGTGGGAGCGCTCGACGATGCTGGCCGCGCTCGCCGACCCGGACGTCGATTCGCAGATCGGCTACGCGCGCTGGCAGCAGGACTTCCCCGACGGGGCCGACTGGTTCCCCCTGCTGCTGTCGGGCTCGGCCATCCGCACCGGCTCCAACCTCAACTACGCCCTGCTCGACGACGCCCGCGTGGACGCGCTGATCGACCGGGCCTCGGGCATCTGGGCCCCCGCCGCGCGCGCGGCCGCCTGGAAGGCGGTCGGCGCGGCCGTGGCCCGGCGCGCGCCGTGGGCGCCCTTCGCCAACAGCGTGCGCTCCGACATCACCTCACGGCGGGTGTCGGACGTCGTCGGGCACCAGCTCTACGGCTTCCTCTGGATGAAGGCGGCAGTCGGCTAGGCGTTCATAGCATCAAGTTTATTTGTTCATAAGTCGATTAGTGTCTGGTATATCTATTCTTATGCCTGACACTCCAACACCCCGCCGCCCCCCTTCGCCGACTCCCGTCGCTGTCCGGCGCGCATCGCGGGAGGTGGGCTCGCACCTGGCCACCTGGCGCCGCCTGCGGGGGCTGACCGCGGCCCAGGTGGCCGACCGGGCCGGCATCTCGCGACCCACGCTCTCGAGCCTGGAGGCGGGCACGGGGGGCACGAGCCTCGAGAACGTGCTGCGCGTCGCGCGGGCGCTCGGGATCATGGAGGAGCTGGTCACGGCGCTCGATCCCTACGAGAGCGACATCGGACGCCTGCGTTCGGCCGAACGGCTGCCACAACGCGTGCGGCCGAACCGCAGGGGCGGCTGAGCGCCGCTCCACCCGCCGGCCGCTCCATGAGCGGCCGGCGGGTGGCGTGACTACGCCGAGGAGCGGCTGGAGGCCCTGCGGCGGTTGGAGGGGGCCCGGCCGCCCGAGGGGGCGGGGCTCTTCTTGGCGCCGATCGACGGATCGCCGTCGGCCCGCAGGCGATAGGCCTCGGGTCCGATGGAGCCGTCGCGCTCCAGTTTGACCTTGGCGCCGACCACCGTCTCGAGGTCGGCCAGCCGCGCGCCCTCCTCGTCGGACATGACCTCGGCGATGCGCGGGTTGACCGTGAGCGAGACGCTCTCGGCCGGGCTGCCCGTGAGCTCGGCGCGCAGCTCGCGCTCGATGGTGATCGCGTGGGTCTCGTCGCTCGGCACCACGCCGACGCCGGCGCAGGTCGGGCAGATCTCGGTCATGATCTCCCGCGGCCCGTCGGAGATGTTCTGGCGGGTCATCTCCACCAGCCCGAGCTGCGAGATCTCGGTGACGAAGGTGCGCGTGCGGTCCTTGGCGAGGGCCTCGTGCAGGGCCGCCTTGACGGCCTTGCGGTTGCGCTCGTCGTCCATGTCGATGAAGTCGATGATGATGATGCCGCCGATGTCGCGCAGGCGCAGCTGGCG
>LNEQ01000175.1 GCA_001464995.1 Actinobacteria bacterium Ga0077541 | reverse complement strand
TCCCACCCGAACCCCAGCGAGCCGTGGCCGAGGGCCTCGCGCAGGGGCCCTGCCGGTATCCACACCCCGTCGAACGGGAAGCCGTCGTCCCACTCGGCCTCCTGCCCTCCGCTCAGCGGGAACCGCTCGGCCCGCATCACCGGCGACAGCAGCAGATCGAGGTCGGGGTCCACGCTCAACCGCACCGGGTCGCCCTCGAGCGACCCGGGATCTTGGGTGAACGTGCGGCCGGCGAGCAGAACCCTCAGATCCAGATACTCCTCCGCCTCGCCCCGGTAGGTGTAGCGGTCGTCATCGAGCCCGAGGACGAACTCCATGTCCTCCTGCTCGTACTCGTCGGCCGGCAGGGGCAGGCCGAGTGCCGCGGCGATCGCCGCCATCGTGCGCGGCGCACCGTCGGCGAGCAGGCCGGCCGTTCGGCGCGCGAGCTCGGTGTCCCGGTCCGGGCGCTCCATGGGTGCCCAGCCTATGCCCTCCCGGCAGCCCGGAGGAACACCGGATCGCCGGCGCGGTCAATCACGGTAGGCACGCCCTCGCGGAAGGACGCGCAGGACGGTCAGGTGCCCGGCGACGAGGTCGACTCTGTAGAGCACCCGCCAGTCGCCGACGCGGAGCCGGCGCCCGTCACGACCCACGAGCGCCGTCGTCGCCGGGCCCTCGGGATTCACCGAGAGCCGTTCGATGGCCGCCACGACGCGACGACGAATCGGCGGGTCGAGCCGACGGAGGTCTCGCTCCGCCGGACCGGTGAGGAGAAGCTCGAGCGGTTCGCTCAGAGACCGAGATCCCGGCGCGCCTCGGACAGCGGGCGCACCTCGCCCGCGGCGATGGCTGCGTCAGCTTCGTCGAGGGCTGCACGCTCCTCGTCACTCACGTGGCCGTCGTCGGGCGCTGCGAGGTCCGAGATCAATGCGAAGGCTTCTGCAGTCGCCTCGTCGGGGAGCCGGTCAACGAGCATGTGAAGTCGCTCACGAGTGGTCATGGCGAAAGCTTAGGACGCGACGGCCGCAGAGCGAAGCGAAACCGCCCGCCCGCCCACGCGCTTCCCTGACATCCCATCCGCCACACAGTGGCGTTGCACCAGGGGCACCGCCGCCGACCCGCGCTGCTCAGCCTGAATCCGTCGTAGATCGTGGATGCGGGGGACGATCGGACACCGTGACGTCCACACTGCTCCCCGCCGAGACCTCGGCCCCTGCGGCGGGACTCTGGGCCGTGATCTGACCCTCCGGCACGCCGGGCGCCGGCTGCGAGGTGACCTCGCCCGGGCTCAGCCCGAGCGCGGTGAGCGTCGCGGCGGCGGAGTCGGCGGTCTGACCGACCACGTTCGGCACCGTGACCCTCGTGGCCGGCGCGGTGACCGTGGTCGCCGCGGTCGTACCCGGGCCGGAGCTGACCGTGACCGCGACCGTTGAGCCGACGGGCACCTGCAGCCCGGCCGCCGGGTCCTGGCCCGTCACCGAGCCCACCGGGACCGACGCGCTCTCGGCGCGGATGATCCGCGCCTCAAGTCCCGCGTCGGTGAGCTGGGCGGTCGCCTGTGCTTGAGAGAGGCCGGTCAGGGCGGGGACCGCGACGTTGCCGGTGCCCTGGCTCACGTTCACGACCACCCGGGTGCCCTCGTCGGCCTCGGTGCCGGCCGGGGGCGTGGTGTTGATGACGATGCCCCGGGCCACGTCGGCGCTGAGGCGGCCGGCGGTCGCGGGCGAGTAGCCCTCGCCGCGCAGGATCGACACCGCGTCGGCGGCCGTGCGGCCGGAGACGTCGGGCACCGTCGGGCCGTCGTCGCCGAAGACGAAGAAGAGGGCGACGCCCGCGAGCACGAGCGCCGCGATCACGGTGGCGACGATCCAGGGCCAGCGGCGGGGCGGTGCCGGTAGGGGCGGCGGAGGGACGACGGGGGCCGGGGGGCGCTCCTCCACCTCGTGGAGCAGACGGCCACGCAGCGCCTCGGGCCTGGGCACACGCCCGGCCAGGGCATCGTCGATCGTGCGCTCGAGCGCCGGGGGCACCGCAGCGCCGGCGAGCAGGTCGCGCAGCGTGCCCGCGACCTCGGAGAC
>LNEQ01000174.1 GCA_001464995.1 Actinobacteria bacterium Ga0077541 | reverse complement strand
CCCGTCCGGGGAGTGCTGCAGGAAGGTGGCGAGGTCCTCGTCCACGGTGTCGCGGGCATGGGCCGGCCGCAGCGCCTCCCGGGCAGCACGGGCCTCCTCCACGGAGGCCCATCCCTCGTCGCGGCGGGCCTCCTCCGCCTGCGACGCGGCCCGGCGGGGAGGCAGCGCCACCGCGGGATCGAGCAGCACCACCCCGCGGACCCGCTCCGGAGCGCGCGCGGACAGGTGGAGCGCCAGCAGGCCGCCGAACGAGTGCCCGGCGACGACCGTCCGCTCCACGCCCTCGGCGTCGAGCGTGCCGATCAGGTCGTCCAGGTGCTGCTCGACGCCCCACGGCGGATCCCACGGCGAGTGCCCGTGTCCGCGAAGGTCGGGCGCCAGCACCCGCACGCCCGGGAGCTCGGTCTCGGCGAGGCGGCGATAGCGGGCGCCGGTGTTGGTGACCCCGTGGACCACCAGGAGCGGTGTCCCGCCGGGCGGCCCCCAGGAGTGGACGTGGAGCGCGGGCATCGGCGGGATGCTCTCATCCGGGAGGTGCGGCCGGCCCGCGGATCCCGAGCGCCCGGGATCCGCGGTGCGGCTTTGCCGCGGGGAGGCGCGGGCCGGCGCGGGGCGGCGGGGCGAGCAGTCTCCGAGGTGACCGGCGAGCCGGACCCGGAGGACACGATGCCCGCCCCCTACGCGAGGATCGCCTGCTTCATCGATGAGGATCCGGCGTCGGCGGCCGTGCGCGCCGAGGCGGTCGCCCTGCGCGCGCAGTCGCCGGGCGAGCTGCACCTGGTCCACATCGCGTCCACGCCGTGGCCGCTCTACGGGGACATGTACGGGGTGACGTACCCGCTCGAGGAGGCCCTCGCCGCCGCGCGCGAGTGGATCACCGACCAGGCCGCGCAGATCCCCGGGTCGGTGCCGGTGCTGCTCGAGGGGTGGGCGCCCGGCGCGGCGTGCGCGTACCTGCGGCGCGAGGGCATCGACCTCGCCGTCGCGGCCGCCCATCGCGGGCGCGTGGAGCGGGCGCTCCTGGGCGGCTTCGCCGGATACATCGCCTACCACGCCCCCTGCGCGGTGCTGCTCGTCCGTCCCGCGCCCGAGGGCGGCTGAGGGGGCGAGGATGGGGCCGGTCCCGGCCCGGCCGGCGGGGATCCCCCAGCTGACGGTCGTCTTCCTCGGCACCGGCGCCCGGTGGCCGACCCCCGACCGCGGCGTCGCCGCGGTGGTGGTCGCGCGCGGCGCCGACCACCTGCTGATCGACTGCGGTGAGGGCACCCAGCGGCAGATGATGCTGTCGCGGCCCGGGCTGCGGCGGCTGCGGGCGGTGCTGGTGACCCACTGCCACGCCGACCACGTGCTCGGGTTGCCGGGACTGCTCGCCACGCTGTCCGAGACGCGCCGAGAGGCCCTCCCGCTGCTCGGCCCGCCGGGCATCGCGGCCCTGGTCGAGGGCTTCCTCGCCCAGGTGGGGCCGCTGGGCTTCGACATCGACGTGCGGGAGGCCGCCCCGGGCGACACCCTCGACGGGGGTGGCTACCGCGTCGAGGCGGTGCAGGCGCGCCACGACTGTCCCGCCCTCGGCTGGGTGATCGCCGAGGGCCCCCTGCCCGGCCACCTCGATCCCGACGCCCTCGCGGCCCGAGGTGTCGGCCCCGGCCCCGATCGCGCGCGGCTGGCCGCGGGGGAGGCGCTCGGCGGCGTCGGGCCCGGCGACGTCACCGGCCCGGAGCGCCGCGGGCGCCGCATCGTCTACTCGGGCGACACCCGGCCCGCCCCGGGGATCGCGCGCGCCGCCGAGGGGGCCGACCTCCTCGTCCACGAGGCGACCTTCCTCGAGGCCGACCGCGACCTCGCCGGGCGGGCGGGGCACTCCACGGCCGCCCAGGCCGCGGCGCTGGCGGCCCGTGCCGGCGTGGGCCTGCTCGCCCTGACCCATCGCTCGAGCCGGTATCGGCGCGAGGACGTGCTGGCCGAGGCGCGCCCCGTGTTCGCCGCGACGGTCGCGCCGGAGGACCTCGACGCGATCGAGGTGCCGCTGCCCGAGCGCGGGCCGCCGTTCCTCGTCCCGAGAGGTGGCCGCGCGGGCCCGTGAGGTCAGCTCGCCGCGAGCGCGGCCGGGTCGTTCACGAAGGTGCCGTCGCGCACGCTGCCGATCAGCTGCGCCGGGCCCTCCGACCAGCGCACGCCTCCGCCGGCCTCGAGCGCCGCCACCATCTCGGGCGGCAGGCCCGTCACCGGCATCGACGCCCCGCCGCACTGGGGCGGCCACGACTCGGCGAGCGCGTCGCAGAGGCGGGCGGCGCCGCCGGGCGCCACGACGATGAACGCACGCACGCTCAGCGCCCCTCCGCCGGTATCGGCCAGCGCCTCCGCCACCGAGAGTCCCGAGTCGGCGAGCATCTGGCCCGCGGCGGGCGAGGACGCGCCGGGAGGTGCGTCGCCCGCCGGCGTGCCGGCAGTCGTGCCGGCAGTGTCGCCCTCGCCGCACCCGGCGAGGGACGCCGCCACCAGGGCTCCGGCCACCGCCAGCACGGCCCATCGCTCACGTCCCATCCGCATCGCGCCTCCTCGTCCCGGTGCCGGTCGACCGGTCTCCGCCGCCACCCGGCGATCCGTCACGCGTCGTGCCCGGGCACCCCGCGATGCTCCAGCTCGCGGCGCACCTCGGCGATGCGCTCGTGCAGCGTGTTCCGCTCGGCCGACACGGTCCGCTCGTCGTGCGTCAGCACCCCGAGCGACTCCTTGAGCTGCGACTCCGAGAGCGAGGCGAGGTCGGCCGGGGCGAGGAGGTGGTCCGGCGCCCGGAGGCGGTGGCGCGTGCGGGAGTCGCCGATCCAGAGCTCGAACCAGACGCACGTCTCGCCGGTGCGCTCGAGGCCCCAGCGGTCGGCGACCTGCTCCACGAGGTAGATGCCGCGTCCGCCGGTCTGACGCCGGCCCGGCCGCTCGCGCATCGGAGAGAACCCCGGACCCGGATCGGTCACCTCCACGCGCACCGAGCCCCGCTGGCGGACGATCCGGACGCGGATCCGGTCGTCGGGCCCCAGGCCGGCGTGTCGCAGGCTGTTGCCGACCAGCTCCGTGACGAGCAGCGCGATGTCGTCGCGGGCGGCGCGCGAGAGGCCCTCCACCTCCTCGACCATCGCCCGGGCCCCCGCCAGGGCCTCCCCGTCGGCGGGGAGGAAGCGCACCGACTCGGTGTGGGCCGTGCGGCCGTGGCCCTCGGACATGACCCCTTCTACCCCAGTGCCCCGCGGTGCGCCAGCGCGTGCCGCGCCGCGCCGGCCCTCCATCGCGACGGACACGCCGAGACCCGCGACGTTTCGTTCGGCGATTTTCGCGGTATCTGTAACGTCCTGTAACAACTGGCGGAGCCGGGGGAAAACGCATGCCGACGGACGATGACGCGCGGGACCCGCAGCACGATCACGGTCTGCGCCTGCGCATCTCGCCCCGGCGGGCCGTCACGGTGCTCGGGGTGGGCGCCGCCCTTCTGCTGGCGGGCGGCATCCTCGCCGAGATCTCCCGCGTCGGCTTCGACCGGGGCCGTCTGCTCGGCCTGGTCCCGCTCTTCGATCTCGACGGCGAGGCGAACCTGCCCGCGACCTACTCGGCGGGCCTGCTGGCGCTCGCCGCGGCGGCCGTGTGGCTGATCGCGAGCTGGCGGCGGCAGGTCGGCGCATCGCACGTCGGCCACCTCCGCTTCCTGAGCCTGCTGCTGCTGTTCATGGCCTTCGACGAGGCGAGCCAGATCCATGAGCTCCTCAGCGCCCCGGTGCGCTCCGCCCTCGAGCTCAGCGGGCCCCTCTACTACGCGTGGGTCGTCGTCTACGGCGCCATCGTCCTCGCGCTGGCGGTGGCCTTCGTGCCCCTCGTGCGCCACCTGGAGCCCCGCACGCGGACGCTGCTCCTGACGGCCGCCTCGCTGTACGTCGGCGGCGCGCTCGGGCTCGAGCTCGCGGGCAGCGGCGTCGCGGACGGCGGGGGGCGGGGCACCTGGTCGTACGCCGTCCTGACCACCATCGAGGAGTCGATGGAGATGGCGGGTGTGCTGCTGTTGCTCTACGTCCTGCTCACGTGCCTGCGGACCGCGTGCGGCGAGGTGAACGCCCGGCTGGTGGCGACCTCCGAGCAGCCGGCCCGGCCGTCCGCCCTGCGCGAGGGCTCTCCGGCCTGACCCGGAGCGGCGCCCCGGCTCAGCCGATCAGGGGGCGCTCCACCGGGTGCTCGTAGAGCAGGCGTCGCTCGCGCAGGACCAGGGCGACGAAGAGGGTCAGCGGCCCGACGCGGCCGATCAGCATCAGCGGCATCAGGATGGCCTGGCCGGCGAGGTCGAGGCGCGGGGTCACCCCGGTGCTCAGCCCCACCGTCGCGAAGGCGGAGATGCACTCGAACAGCGCCTCCGACAGCCCGAGGTCGTTGGTCGCCATCAGCGCGAGGGTCGCGACGACGACCAGGTTGAGCGAGATGACCGCGACCGCGAGCGCCTGGCGCTCGGCCACCGGAGGGATCGCCCTGCGGAAGGCGCGGATCTCGCCTCCGCGGATCTCCCCCCAGACCACCAGCAGCAGGACGGCGAGCGTCGCCACCTTGAGGCCTCCCGCCGTGCCACCGCTGCCGCCGCCCGCGAACATCAGCATGTCGGTGGTGAGGAGCGTCTCCGGGGAGGCCTGCGCGTAGTCGATGGCGTTGAACCCGGCCGTGCGCGGCATGACCGCCGCGAAGAAGCCGCCGAGCAACCGGCCCCCCGGGCCGTGCGCGCCGATCGTCCCCTCGTTGCCCCACTCGAACGCGGTGATCACGACCGTGCCGAGCACCAGCAGCCCGGCGGTCGTCGCGAGGGTCAGCTTGGTGTGCAGGCTCCAGCGCGCGGGCGTCCGGGCGCGCGTGCGCAGGTCCGACCAGACGGGGAAGCCGAGGCCGCCGACGATCACGGCCAGGGCGATCGGGATCAGAACCCACGCATCGGTCGCGAACCCGATGAGGTTGTCGGAGTAGAGGGAGAACCCGGCGTTGTTGAAGGCCGAGATGCCGTGGAACGCCCCCTCCCACAGCGCGGTGCCCCATCCTGCGCCGGTGGCCCGCAGGCGCCCCGCGATCACCGCGCTCACCACGATCTCGGACACGGCGCTGAAGACGACGATGGTGAGCAGCAGCCGCCGCAGGTCGCCGAGGTTGGGCGTGTGCGTCTCGGTCTGGGCCGCCAGGCGCCCTGCGAGGCCCACGCGCCGCGCCGCGACCAGGAGCAGCAGCGAGGCGCTGGTCATGATGCCGAGACCGCCGAGCTGGATCAGGCCGAGGATGACGGCCTGCCCGAAGGGGGTCCAGTAGGTGGCGGTGTCGACGGTGACGAGCCCGGTGACCGTCACCGCGGACGTCGCCGTGAAGAGGGCGGTCTCGAACGGCGGCGACCCCGGTGCCGTGGTCGCCACGGGCAGGCTCAGCAGGCCCGCGCCCGCCAGGATCGCCACCAGGAACCCGGCGACGACGACGCGCGTGGGGTGACGGAGGATGCGGGAGCGGCGCTCGGCGACGGCGTCACGCTCCCGGGTCGGACGCAGGGCGGAGTGGTGGCGGCGCGCGAGTATGGCATGTGCCCCGGGGCCCGGGGCCCGGCCGGCGCCGCGTCGGCGCGCGCGGGCGGGCGGACGCTGGGAGGCAGGAGTTTTTGGGCTTTCCACGAACGGTCCGTCGTCGTATCCTCGCCGCCATGAATCTGCGGCTGCGCCCCCCGTCCGTCGTCGTGCGCCGCCTGGGGGCGGTGGCGCTGGCGGCGGCGGCGGCCGCCGTGCTCTCGGGCTGCGTCGTCGTGAAGAACGTGACCTCCGCGCAGGCCGGGGTGATCGGGGACGTGCAGATCACCGCCACGGTGTGCGCCTCGGGTACGCCGACGATCTGCCCCGAGCCTGCCAACAACCCCGCCGGTGGCGGCGCGGACCGCGACGTCCAGCTGCTGATCGGCTACCGGGTCTCGGCCGGGGCGACGGCCCCGGCGTCGCTGCGGTTCGACGGCGATCCCGGCTCCGGGCCGCTGCTGACGCCCCACGCCGGCTACACGGCCGAGCTCCAGAGGCTCGTCCCGGCCCCCGCCGGCGAGCAGTGGTTCGGATACGCATCGACCCTCCTGGCGCACCGGCCCGGCGTCAGCCCGGCCTCGGGCGTCGTCTCCGCGGGTTTCGCCCTGCCGGAGGATCCCGCCGGGCTGTTCGCCGGCCCCTTCCGGTACCGGGTGGTGGTCGGCGGGCGCCTGATCGACGCGACCCATCCGATCACGGCGCCGGTGGCCTGCGGGGACGACGTCGACGGGCCGAGCTCCGCCGGCTCGGACGGGCAGACGGTCTGCATCGACTCGCCCTCGGTCCCGATCGCCGTCACATCACAGACGCTCACGACGCGCGATCTCGCCCTCGTGAGCGGTGACGCCCCTGCGCCGGTGCCGCCCGCCGGCACGGTCTCGGCGCCGTTCACCCTCCAGCTGGCGGGCCCCTCGTCGGGCAGCCTGCTCGTGGGGTTGAGCGCGACGACGCCGATCGCCGGCGCGGTCCCGGTGGTCTCACCGGCCACGCTCACGCCCACGGCCAACAGCACCACCCCGGTCACCGTGTCCGTCGCCCTGCCCGCGGGGACCGCGCCCGGCGCCTATCCGCTCGTGCTGACGGCCAACGTGGGAGGGGAGACCCGCGTGGCCGGGTCGGTGATCGTCGTCGCCGGTCCGGGCCCCGGCGGAGACGCGGCCGCACTGCCGGCGATCTCACGTCTCACGGCCACGCCGAAGGCGATCTCGCGGATCGGGCGGGCGCGGCCGGCGAGGCTCTCCATGACCCTCTCGCAGCCCGGCACCCTGACGGTGATCGCCTCGCGGCTCGCCCCGGGGCGCCGTGCCGCGAACCGGCGCTGCGTCGCCCCGAGCCGGAGGCTCATCCGTGCGAAGGCGAGACGGTGCACCCGCTACGTCCGCGCGGCGACGATCATCCGCGCCATCCGGGCCCCGGGCCGGCGCTCGGTGACCTTCTCCGGCCGCGGCAGGGTCCCCGGTTCGTATCGCCTGACCGCGACCGTCCGCTCCGCCGCCGGGCTCACGAGCCCGGCGCGATCGATCCGGGTGAGGGTGCTGCGCTGACCGGGTAGCACAGGGTGATCCCGACCCGGATCAGGAGTGATGCGATGCCGCCCCGCGACGATGCGCCGAGGATCACCGAGGACGACCGCGAGGTCATGGAGCACCCGGAGGAGGGGTTCGACCCGGACGCCCCGCCGGAGGAGATCGACCGGGAACTGGAGCACCAGGCCGAGGTCGCCGAACGCGACGCGCAGTGGATCGACCCCGCGGAGAGGGTCGGTGGGGGGGATTGACCGCGCGCCGGGCGAGGCCCGGGCGCGAGGGCCCGAGCCTCATGTACCGATCGAACGTGTGTTCGTCTATCCTCGTCGGCCCCGATGCCGGATCCCACCACCGACGAGCTGCTGCGCCTCGCCCGCCTCTACATCTCGGAGGGTGATGCCGAGCGGCTGGTGGGCTGGATCGCCTGGCGCACCGGCCGCAACCAGGCGATGGCGGGGGACCGGCCCGCGATCGACCGACTCGCGCACGCCCTCGAGCACTGGCTGGAGCCGGGCCAGCGCACCCAGCTGCTGCGCTGGCTCGGTGGCCGCCTGCCGCGCGGCCTCTCGCCCGTGCCGGACTGACGCGCCGCAGAAGCTCAAGCGGCGATCAGGATCGGCCCACCGTCCTCATGCCATGCGCCAGGGCGCCGATGGGGGCAGAGAGCCAGGGTGCCATCACGGCGCCCGCCCGCGAGAGGCCGAATGCCACCCCGATACCGGCTGCACCCATCGAGAGACACCTCCGGCCGGGCGCGGCGAGCCGTGCGCCGGTGCGCGCTCGGGCTGCGCCCGCTCCAGATCGCGACCGTTCTCCTCCTCGCCGCCTGCGGCATCGGGGTGCTCGCGACCCTTCTGGTCGTACAGCGCGATGCGCGTGAGGACGAGCGCCAGCGCTGGGCACAGCGCGCCGCCGCGAGCATCAACGACGAGGTCGCGGGAGCGGGCTCGGCCCTGATCGGCGCCCGCGGTCTCTTCGCCGCATCGCGCGACGTCGAGCCGGAGGAGTTCGAGACGTTCGCGGCCGTCCAGCTCCAGGGCTCCGACCTGCTCTCGATGACCTGGGCGCAGCGGGTCCCGGCTGCGCGCCGCGCCGCGTTCGAACGAGATCTCGGGGTTCCGATCCTGGAGACGCCCCCCGGGGGCGTGCCCGGGCCCGCGGGGAGCCGGTCCGAGTACTTCCCCCTCGCCCTGATCGCACCCGCCGGCGCCCCGATCCAGGTGCTCCTCGGCGTGGACGCCGCCAGCGCCCCGCTGCTGCGACCGAGCCTCGCGGCCGCCCGCGACGGCGGGGGCCCGGTGATGACGAGCGCGCTCAGCCTCGATGCGGACGGGGGACCGACCGCCGTCGGCCTGCTGATCGCCGTCTACGGCGCGGGTCCGGCTCCCGCCACCCGTGCGGAGCGCCGCGCCACCCTCCGCGGCTTCGTCGGCGGCGTCTTCGGGGTCGAGCGTCTCGCCGAGTCGGCGCACGCGCTGCTGCCCCGCGGCTCCCGCCTCCAGATCCTGAGCTCCGGCGCGCCCGTCCTCGACATGGGGGAGACGCGGGCGGCGGCCCCCGCCAGCGAGGCGGCGGTCGGGGACACCGGCTGGACCGTCCGGGTCGCGCTCGTCGAGGACCCCCTGGCCGCGGTCCTGCCCCCGATCGCCGTCGGCGTCGCATCCCTCACGCTCCTGCTCCTCGTCGTCGGGCTCTTCGCCCAGGCGAATCAGCGCAGACGCGAGCGGGACGACGCACGCGCGCAGCTCCAGCACGAGGCCGACACCGACGGCCTCACCGGCCTCGCCAACCGCCGCCGGCTCGAACGTGACCTGGAGACGGCGATCACCGGGGCGAGCGAGGAGGAGCCACTCGCGTTGATCCTCTTCGACCTCAACGGCTTCAAGGCCTACAACGACCGCTTCGGCCATCCGGCCGGCGACGCCCTGCTGGTGCGGTTGGCGGCGGGCCTCTCGGGGGCCCTGCCGCACGGACGGGCCTACCGTCTGGGGGGCGACGAGTTCTGCGTCGTCGGCCGCATCCGCGCCGATCAGGCGATGGACGTCGTCGCCTCCGCCCTCGGCGCCCTGTCCGAGCGGGGCGACGGATTCGCGATCTCCGCCGCCCACGGCATCGCCCTGATCCCCTCCGACGCCACCACGGCCGACGGCGCGATGCTCGTCGCCGACCGCCGCATGTACGCGCGCAAGTCCCTCGGACGCGAGTCGGCGACCAACCAGGCCGCCGACGTGCTGATGCGCGCCCTGGAGGAGCGCTCGCCCGACCTCCGCGACCACACCGATTCGGTGGCCGATCTCGTCGACTGTGTCGCGCAACGGCTCGGGGTGGGTGACACCGACCGCGCCCCCATGCGCCACGCGGCCCTCCTGCACGACATCGGCAAGGTCGCGATCCCGGACTCCATCCTCGGCAAGCCGGGCCCCCTGGACGCCGCCGAGCGGCGCTTCATCGAGCGCCACACGATCATCGGGGAGCGGATCCTGCGGGCCGCGCCCTCGCTCGCGTCGATCGCCCCGCTCGTCCGCTCGAGCCACGAGCGATTGGATGGCCGCGGCTACCCGGACGGCCTCGGTGGCGAGGACATCCCCCTGGGCGCCCGGATCGTCTTCGCCTGCGACGCGTTCGACGCGATGACCTCGTCACAGCGCCCCTACCGCGAGCCGCTGTCGCAGTCGGCCGCGCTGGACGAGATCGCCGCCCATGCCGGGAGCCAGTTCGATCCCCAGGTGGCGGCCGCCCTCCGCGCGGTGATCCTGGAGGGCGGATCCACCCTCGCGATCCCGGTCCCGCCCCCCGGTGGCGCGGGGGCCTAGGCCCGGCGCCCCGGGCGCTCACTCCTCCAGATGGCGGCCCAGCAGGGTCAGATCGGCGGGGCTGAGGCGGTCGGCGGCGTTCAGGTGGTGCCAGAAGGGATAGGCGAGCGGCTGCGCGCTCACCGCGTCGAGCCGTTCCATGTCGGCTGCGGTGAGCGTCAGATCCGCCGCGGCGAGGTTGTCGGCCAGCTGCTCCTCCGTCCGGGCGCCGATGACGAGGGAGGTCACGGCGGGCTTGGCCAGCAGATAGGCGAGCGCCACCTGCGCGGCGGACACCCCGTGCTCCTCGGCGACCGCCACCAGCGCGTCGATGATGTCGTAGAGCTTCTCCTCGTCGTACACGGGGGGCTCGCTCCAGTCCGTCAGGTGCCGGCTGCCCGCCGGTGCCTCGACGCCGCGCCGGTACTTGCCCGACAGCAGGCCGCCCGCGATGGGGCTCCACACCAGGATGCCGACGCCCTGGTCGACCGCCACCGGCACGATCTCGTTCTCGATGTCGCGCATGTGCACCGAGTAGTGCACCTGGTTGCTGACGAACGGCGTCAGGCCGTGGCGGTCAGCGGTCCAGAGGGACTTCATCATGTGCCAGGCGGCGTAGTTCGAGCACCCCACGTAGCGCACCTTGCCCGAGCGGACGAGGTCGTCGAGCGCCCGCAGCGTCTCGTCCAGGGGCGTCTGGCCGTCCCACTCGTGCACCTGGTAGAGGTCGATGTGGTCGGTGCGCAGGCGCCGGAGGCTCGCCTCCGCGCTGCGCATGATGTGATGACGCGACAGGCCCGCGTCGTTCGGCCCGTCGCCCATCGGCAGGCGCACCTTGGTGGCGATCAGGACGTCGTCGCGGTCCGCGCCGAGCGCCTCACCGAGGATCTCCTCCGACAGGCCGCCGGAGTAGACGTCGGCGGTGTCGATCAGGTTGACGCCGGCCTCGCGCGCCATCGCGATCTGCCTGCGGGCGCCCTCGACGTCGATCTGGCCGATCGGCGTGGCCCACCCCGTGCCGCCGAATCGTCGAGACCCGGAGGCCGCTCCGCCCGAGCTGCCGGTACTCCATGTCGCCGCTCCTTCGCCGGTGTGCACCGCAGCATGCCTACCCGATCCCGGCGGGGAGGAGACCGGACCTCGCCCCGGCCCTCGCGGCGGTAAGATGCCATAAACGATAACGTTCTCACCCATGAGAACACAGCCCGATCTCCTCCTGCACCCGGTGCGACTGCGCATCATCCAGGCGCTCGCGGGGGGTCGCCGCCTGTCGCCTGCCGAACTGGGGGACGAGCTCGCGGACATCCCCCCGGCGACGCTGTACCGCCAGATCAACACGCTCGCCGACGGAGGCGTGCTCGGAGTCGTCGAGCAGCGAGCCGCCCGCGGCACGCCCGAGCGCGTCTACGCCCTGGTCGAGGGCGGCGCGAGCCTGACCCCGCAGGATCTTGCCGAGGCCACGGCCAGCGATCATCTGCGGTTCTTCACGATCTTCGTCGCCGGCCTGATCGGCGAGTTCGGCCGCTACCTGGACGGAGAGCACATCGACCTGGTCGCCGACGGCGTCGTCTACCGGCAGGTCCCGCT
>LNEQ01000173.1 GCA_001464995.1 Actinobacteria bacterium Ga0077541 | reverse complement strand
CGGCCCCCGGAGCTCGTGATCGCCCGTGCCGAGGGCGTCGAGGTGCACCTGCCGGTCGACCCCGAGCGGGTCACCGCCATGGCCTTCCATCCGATCGACGACCCCTCGGGCGTCGCGCTCAGCTCATCGGGCGCCGTGACGATCCACCAGGCCGACCTGCGCGGCCGCATCGGTCCGGAGACCGCCGGGCTCGACGTGGGCGCGCCCGTCGGCACCACCGTCTACTCGCCCGTGGACGGCGTCATCGCCAGCGTCAGCGACTACATGATCTCGGGCCGCATCGAGGGCTACGAGCTGACCATCACGCCCTCCATCGCCGCGAGCGGCCTCGTCCTGCGTGTCAGCCACCTCGGTGACCGCGACAACGGCGAGCGCCCGAGCGTCGGCACGCCGGTGCGCGCCGGCGTCACGCCGCTCGGCACCGTCCACGACTTCACCGGGGTCGTCGAGCAGGAGCTCAGCCAGTTCACCTCCGATGCCGGCAACCACGTCGCCATCGAGTTGATCCGCACGCAGGCGGCGCTGATCCTCTGATCGGCGGGCGCGGGTAGGGTGGCCGCCATGCGCGCCATGATGATCGGGGACGTCTTCGCGGGGGCCGGGATGCGCGCCCTCCTGGCGCGGCTGCCCGAGCTGCGCGAGCAGCACCGTCCCGACGTGGTGGTCGTCAACTGCGAGAACGCTGCGGCGGGCGTCGGCACGTCGCCCCGCCAGGCGAAGGAGCTGCTCGACGCCGGCGTCGACGTGCTCACCGGCGGCAACCACACGCTCAACAAGCCCGAGATCCACCCGATGCTCGAGGCCGAGCCGCGGATGCTGCGGCCCGCCAACATCGCGGTGCGCGCGCCCGGCCGGGGCCTGGCGACCGTCGAGACGGCGGCCGGGCCGGTCAGCGTGATCAACGTCATGGGGTCGGTGTTCCTCACCGCCGCCCAGAGCCCGTTCGCGATCATCGACGACCTGGTCGAGAGGGCGCGCCGCGCCGCCCCGGTGGTGCTGGTCGACATGCACGCCGAGGCCACCAGCGAGAAGATCGCGCTCGGCCACCACCTCGCGGGCCGGGTCACGGCCGTCGTGGGGACCCACACCCACGTGCAGACCTCCGACGCCCGCGTCCTGGCGGGCGGCACCGCCTTCATCACCGACCTCGGCATGACCGGGCCGCACGACTCGGTGATCGGTGTGCGCACGGAGATCATCCTGCGGCGCTTCCTCCACGGCACCGGCGGCCGCTTCGAGCCCGCCGACGGGGGCGTTCTCGTCCAGGGCGCCATCATCGACGCCGGCGACGACGGACGCGCAACCGCGATCGAGGCCTTCAGCATCGAGGGCTGAGTGCGTCGACGCACTGATCTCCCTCTTGCGGGGAGATCAGGGCGGCAAATCGGCCCTTGGTCGGGCCGATTTGCACCTTCAGGCACCGCCTTGCGGCGGGGATGGCCTGAGAAACACCGAGTGCACTGCGCTCTCAGGACGGCCACACGGGACGTTCACGTCCGCTTGTCCCGGACGATCAGTGGGTGCGGCGCCTGCCTCCGTCCCGTGACCACGTGGTTTGCGCGGCGATGGGCGATCCGAAGGGCTCACCAGGTTGCGCGCCGTACGCGTTGCCCGGCTCCGCGTTGGTGAAGGGTGAGGCCTGAAACAGGTTCGTCGTCTAGGGACCACCGTGATTGGTTGACCGCGACGTACCCCGGGCGAAGAAATGGCCCCGACGAGGGGCCGTTTTGTCGCCCTGATCTCCCCGATAGTGGGAGATCAGTGCGTCGACGCACGTCCGAAGGGCGGCGTTCTCCGGACGCCCCAGACGATCGTCCTCAGCACGGGCACTGAGACCACCCCGGACCGAGACCACCCTGAAGCGAGATCACTCCGGATCGCCCCCAAGGCCGCGATTCAGTCGACGAGGTACCTCGCCGACACGGCCTTCTCGGCGCGTTTCGGGTCGGCCCCCAGTTGGCCGAGGGTGCGGCCCTGGGGGCGGCCGGCGATGCTCGGCCGGGGCCAGCAGGCGGCCAGCAGGGCGATCAGGACGCTGTCGCGCAGCACGAGCACGGCGATCGGCCAGGTCTCGAGGGCGACCAGGTCCCAGTAGCTGTGGGGGAAGTAGGCGAAGGTCAGCAGCATCGCGGCGGCCGTGAGCCCCGCCGCCAGCGGCCCGTAGCGGCCGACCACGAGGAAGCAGACCGGCAGCAGCCAGACGAGGAACTGCGGTGAGAGCACCTTGCCGCCGACGAGCAGCGCGACCATCGTCGACGCCGAGGCGGCGATGAACAGGCGGGCGTCGCCTGGGGCGCGTGCGCGGTGCAGCAGCAGCCAGAGCGTCCAGGCGATGGCGATCAGCACGGCGATCAGGATGGCGGTGGAGATGCCCGCGATCACCGCCGGGCCGGGTCCGGCGAGGCCCTGGCTGCCGAACGAGTTCTCCACGGTGATCGGGATGTCGGCGAGCGCGTGCAGCCCGAGCAGGTAGGCCGCGCCGGTCGCCTCCAGCTGCAGCGGGCGGTCGAGGTGGTACTGGGCGAGGTCCCACGTCCCGGACGGCGAGAGGATGACGAACGGCAGCAGCCCCGCCGCCACGATCGCGAGGCTTCCGGCCAGGCCCGCCCATGCGCGCCGCGCGCCCGCGCGGTGCCGCTGCCAGATCAGCAGGACGGGTATCAGTGCCAGCGGCACCAGCTTCAGCAGGGTGGCGCACGCGAGCAGCGTCCACGCCAGTCGCCAGCGCTCGGTGGCCGCCGCCCAGAGGGTCCAGACGATCAGCGCCGCCAGGGCGAGGTCGAACCGCGTCTCCACGAGGTTGCCGATGAGGAGGGGACTGACCGCGACCAGCACGCCGGCCGCCGTCTGGCGCCGCTCGTCCATGCCGAGCGCCCGGGCGAGCGCGATGACGCCGAGCACCGTCGCGCAGAGGGCCAGCAGCATCAGGATGGAGAAGGTGACGCCGTACGGGCCGGGCAGCACGCCCGCCAGCCAGAAGAGGGCACCCGCCAGCGGCGGGTACTCGAGGGTGAAGTCGGCGTACGGGATCTGGCCGGAGGCGATGTTGTCGTAGGCGCGCTGGTAGGTCGGGATGTCGGTGATGACGGCATCGGCGTAGATGCCGATCTGCAGCGGGATCGCCCACACGACCACGGCGAGCGCGACGGCGAACGCCGGAAGACGCGCGCGCCGGTTCACGTGCCCACCGCCACGGGTTCCGCGATCGCCTGGGCCGGCGCGGGCTCGGCCGCGGGCCGCTGCGCGCGCACCGGCTGCGGCCAGTCGGGCACCATCGCGATCAGGGCGAAGGGCAGGAACCACGGGATGTACAGGTAGAACCAGTGCGTGAGCGTCAGCTCGACCCCGATCAGCAGCGCGCCGGACAGCGCGGACATCGTCAGCATGTCGAGTCTGCGCGGCCACCGCAGGACGATCAGCCCCGCGACCGCGACGAGCGCCATCAGCCCGATCTGCACCGGTCGCAGGTCCGGGTACTGGCCCCAGAGCGAGAACGGCGACTCGCGCCCGAGCTGATAGCCGATCGTGCGCGACCAGAAGGCGCGCAGCCCGTCGCCGCCGTCGAGCAGCAGCACCCACCCGGTGAGCACCACCGCACCGAGCAGCCCGCCGGCGAAGGGCAGCAGCGTGCGACCCGCCGGTCTGCGCGGGAAGGGGTGCCGGCTCCAGAGCGGCAGGAGGATCGCGGGCGCGAACTTGGTGGCGAGCGCGAGACCGAGCATCAGCCCCCGGCCGGCCGGGTGGCGCGCGACCACCAGGCCCCAGATGAGCATGGCGGCCACCAGCGAGTCGTTCGAGTTCGTCGCGAGCGCGTAGCCGGTGAAGGGGAAGGCCGCCCAGGCGAGCGCCAGCCCGATGCCGAGGCGCAGGCCGGACATCCTCCATCCGAGCAGCAGCAGGCCGCCCAGGCAGAGGATGTCGAACATCGTCGCCGCCCCGTGCGCCGCGGGGAGCGCGTCCCACTCGCCGGTCCACGGCTGGGCGAACTCGAACGGGACGTAGGCGATGTAGTTGAGGGGGCCGTAGGTGTCGCAGCTGCCGCAGTCGGACGGCATCGTGCCGTAGGGGGTCGCGCCCTGCTGGATGCGGTCGGCCCCGATGACGCCCGCGTAGCCGACGTCGATCACGTTGGAGTCGAAGGCGTTGAGGCCGAAGCGCAGGGCGAGCGAGACGACGAGCAGGGTCACCAGCAGCCACGTGGGCGCCCAGCCCCCGAAGGCCGGCCGGCGGCCCCGTGCGGGCGCGGGCGCCTCGTCGCCGGGCGCGGGGCGCGCCGCGCGCACCCGGGCGACGGCGATCCAGGCGAGGCGCACGCCCAGGTAGACCATCGGCGGGTACTGCAGCGGCACCGATGTGAAGACCTCGCCGCGGTTGAACCAGATCAGCGAGACGCTGAACGAGAGCAACACCAGCAGGTCGAGTGTGCGCCACGAGAGCAGCCGGCGCGGGCGCGTGAGGGGCAGCAGCGGGAGGAGGAACAGCACGCAGAGCGAGAGCCAGACCGCGGGCCGGTTGATCGCGCGCCCGAAGGCCCCCTCGTAGCCGCGCGCCATCATCCACGCGACCTGCGGGCCCGTGCGCACCTCCGTGATCTGGCCGCTGTCGTCGGCGACCAGCACCTGGGCCTCGACGGTCTCGTCGCCCTCCTCGTCCTTGCTCACCGCGAAGTAGGTGTGGACGCCCTTCTCGGCGTCGAAGCTGACCGCGGTGCGGAAGATGGTGCGGTCCTCCACCCACTCGGCCAGCTCGTCGGAGGTCCGCGCGATCGCGGTGACCTCGTCGTCGGTGAGGGTCGGCTCGCGCGGGGCGGCGGCGGGTGCCGTCAGCGACTCGCGGATCTCGCCGGCCTTGCCCGCGATGGCGTCCACCAGATCGCGCGCCGCCCCCCGCGCCTCGGCGGGGGTCGGCTCGCTGACCGCCCGCGAGGGGTCCTGCGCCACCGCGCCGGCCGCCCCTCCCCACAGCGCCGCGACGGCCGCGGTCACCATCAGGGCGGCGAGGGCCCGTCGCGGTGACCGCATCCGGGCGACCAGGTCGTTCAGGATGAGACCACGCCCATCTGCGACCTCCTTACCGGAAGGACCAGCGGCGGTTCAGGAGGAAGTTGACCGGCATGACGGCCGCGATCGCGATCGCCTGCGAGGCCACCTCCGGAAGGCCGGCGCGCACCAGCAGCTCCAGGATGACGAGGTTGATCGCGAGCGCCACGAGGCTCACCGCGAGGTAACGCGCCCCCTGGCGCAGCGCCGACAGCTCGTGCTTGTTGAAGGTCCAGAACTTGTTGAGGACGAAGTTGTTGGTCCAGGCGACGCAGAACGCGCCGATGGCGGCCACCATGTGGTGGGCGTCCATCCCATGCACGAGGAGGGTGAAGACGGCCAGGTTGACCAGGTACCCCGATGCGCCCACCACGCAGAAGCGCACCAGCTGGTTCCAATCCGCCCTGCGGGCACGCCGGATGTTCGGCACGCGCAGGACGCGCGCCTCGGGCACGTCCGGGGGCGGGGCTGGCCTGATCGGCACGACCCGCGACGATACCAGAGGGCCTCTCGGCCCCGGCGCCCGTCTCGCCTAAGATGACGGTCATCGCACTCGACCTCCCCGAGGGAGACCCGGCGCCCCAGCGGACCCCCCCACCGCGGCCCAAGCCGCACGAGAGCGCCCTGACGCCGGGCGACTCCTCCCGATACGACGTCCGCTTCGCGTCCCGCGCCTCGGGCATCGTGTCGTCGGTCATGCGCGACCTGATGTCGCTGTCCGAGCGTCCCGAGATCATCTCGCTCGCCGGCGGCTTCCCCAACACCGAGTCGTTCGAGCGCGAGATCTTCGAGGAGGTCGCCGCCGCCGTCGCCCGCGACCACCTGACCTCGGCCCTCCAGTACGGCCCGACCGAGGGACTCGTGGAGCTGCGCGAGCGCATCGTCGAGGTGATGGCCCACGAGGGGGCGCGCGCCGGCGTTGACGACATCATGGTCACCAGCGGCGGCCAGCAGGCGATCGACCTCTCCATCCGCACCTTCGTGAACCCGGGCGACACGATCCTCGCCGAGGGCCCCACCTACCCCGGGGCCGTCCCCTGCTTCACCACCTACGAGGCGCGCGTCGAGCAGATCCCGATGGACGATGACGGCCTGCGGATCGACCTCGTGGAGGAGGCGCTGACGCGGCTCGCCGCCGAGGGGCGACCGCCGAAGCTCCTCTACACGATCCCCAACTTCCACAACCCCGGCGGCGTGACGATGTCGCTGGAGCGGCGCCAGCGCCTCATCGAGCTCGCTCACGAGCGCGAGCTGCTGATCGTGGAGGACAACCCCTACGGCCAGATCCGCTTCGAGGGCGATCCGCTGCCGACGCTCTGGGAGCTCGACGACGGCGCCGGCTGGGTGATCTACGCCTCGACCTTCTCCAAGATCCTCGCCCCCGGCGTGCGGGTGGGCTGGGTGGCCGCCCCGGCCGCCGTGCTGCGCAAGATGAACCTCGGCAAGCAGGCCGCCGACCTCTGCTCATCGACGATCTCGCAGCGCGTGATCATCGAGTACCTGCGCCGGCACGACTGGCGCGACTACGTCGCGCGGCTCAACGACATCTACCGCTCCCGCCGCGACGCCATGCTGCGCGCGCTCGAGGAGGAGCTGCCGGCCGACGCGCACTGGAGCAGGCCCCAGGGCGGCCTCTTCGTGTGGGCGACGCTGCCGGACTACCTCGACACGACGCACCTGCTCGCCCGGGCGGTCGACCAGCACGAGGTCGCCTTCGTGCCCGGCCGCGGCGCATTCCTCGACGGACGCGGAGGCAACTCGATGCGACTGAACTACTCCGGGGTCGCCGAGCCCCTCATCAGCGAGGGCGTGCGCCGCATCGGCCTCGCCGTCGAGGAGATGGCCGAGATGCACCGCGCTCTCGGGGGCGGCTGATGCGCGTCGCGGTGCTGAAGGGCGGCCGGTCGCTGGAGCGCGAGGTCAGCCTGCGCTCGGGCGCGAACGCCGAGGCCGCGCTGCGGCGGCTGGGCCACGACGTGCTGGAGATCGACGTCGACCAGCACCTGGTGCGCACGCTGCGCGCCGAGCGGCCCGAGGTGGCCTTCATCGCCCTCCACGGCAAGGGCGGCGAGGACGGCACCGTGCAGGAGCTGCTCGAGATCCTCGAGATCCCCTACACCGGCCCGGGGGCGTTGGCCTGCGAGCGGGCGATGGACAAGGTGGTCGCCAAGGCCTACTTCGCCTCGGCCGGCATCGACACCCCGCCCGCCTACGCCTTCCGGCAGGAGGCGTTCCGCGAGCTCGGCGCCGGCGAGGCGATCTCGGAGATCTGCGAGCGGCTCGGCCTGCCCCTGGTGGTGAAGCCCGCCAAGCAGGGCTCGGCGCTCGGCATCTCGGTGGCCCACGAGCGCACCGACGTGCCGGGCGCGCTGATGGGCGCCCTGGCCTACGACGACCGCGTGCTCCTGGAGCGCTTCGTGCCGGGCCGCGAGTTGGCGGTGTCGGTGCTCGGCTCGGCCGAGCCCTGGGCGCTGCCCGTGGTCGAGGCCATCCCCCGCGACCGCGACTTCTACGACTTCGAGGCCCGCTACACGCCCGGCCTCACCGATTTCGTCGCGCCGGCGGACCTGCCCGACGACGTCGCCCAGGAGGTGGCCCGGGTCGCCATCGCCTGCTTCACGGCGCTGGGCTGCCGGGGCGTCAGCCGCGTCGACATCATCCTCGACCCCGACGGGCGGCCCTGGGTGCTCGAGATCAACCCGATCCCGGGCATGACCGACACCAGCCTGCTCCCGAAGGCCGCCGAGGCGGCCGGACTGGGCTTCGACGAGGTGGTCGAGCGGATCCTCGCCGAGGCGGCCCTCGGGGCGTAGGCGGGACCGGTCTCCTAGCAGACCACCTGGATCTGGAAGGCGCTGTTGACCGGGGTGCCCGCGGAGTTCGCGACCCGCACCACGACCTGCGTGCGCGCCGCGTCGGTGGTGTCGAGGGCAACCCGCGCGGTGATCACGTCCACGACCGGCGGCACGTCGGCCGAGGTGCCGGCGATCCACGAGCAGGCGCTGATGTTGCGGTCGAACTTGACGCGGTAGTTGCCGTCGTCGATCCGCTGGGCCGAGATGGCGCCGCGGCCGCGCACGAGGTTCGAGCCCACGGCCCCGCTGCTCACGGCGAAGAGCGGGATCTGCGGGGCGGTCGCGTTCAGCCGGGTGAGAGCCTCGTTGCTCCGCTTGACCGCGGCCGTGGAGATCCTCTGGTTGATCTTCAGCTGCTGGGCGCTGACCGTCACGGGCCGGGCCGCGCTGGCCTCATCGGTGGCACCCTCGACCGCGATGATCCCGCCGAGGCCGAGGGCGACCCCTGCGGTGACTCCGATCCACCAGCGTTCCTTGAGCATCTGTCCTCCGTCCGTGGACGCGCATGAGAGGGGCGAACCTACGCCGCGCGGACGGCCCGCGCGGCGTGGGTTCACGGGACTCTTACGCCCCTCTTAGGAGCGCACGCATTTCGCGTGCGGGCGCGCCCCGGTGCGGGGTCAGCAGGCGATGATCAGGTGGAAGCCGAGGTCGGCGCCGCCGGTCACCGGGTTGCCGGTCAGGTCGGTGTAGGTGCGCAC
>LNEQ01000172.1 GCA_001464995.1 Actinobacteria bacterium Ga0077541 | reverse complement strand
CCGCCCGCGCCGTGGGCGCGCGCGTGGTCTTCACCTCCACCGGCGGCGCCGGCTACGGGGAGTACGAGGGCCTGGAGGTCCCGACCCCCGAGACCGCCGAGACCCGCCCTCTGTCGCATTACGGCGCCAGCAAGATGGCCGGCGAGGGCTACTGCCACCTCTACGGGCGGCTGTACGGCACCGAGGTCGCCGTGCTGCGCCTGGGCAACGTCTACGGACCGCGCCAGGACCCCCACGGCGAGGCCGGCGTGGTGGCGATCTTCTGCGGCCGCATGCTCGACGGCATCGCCCCCAAGGTGTTCGGCGACGGCCTGCAGACGCGCGACTACGTCTACGTCGCCGACGTCGCGAGCGCCTTCATGGCGGCCGAGGCGGGCCCGGCCGGGGAGACCGTCAACATCGGCGCCGGCGTCGAGGTGACCGTGCTCGACCTGCTCGATGGCCTCGGCTACGAGGGCGAGCCCGAGTTCGCCCCGCCGCGCGAGGGCGAGCTGCAGCGCAGCGTGCTCGACGTGTCGAAGGCCGAGCGGATCTACGACTGGACGGCCAGCACCCCGCTGCACGAGGGCCTCGGCCACACCATGGCCTCGGTCATCGCGGCCCGGCAGGCGCCGGACGCCCGCCCCCCCGGGGCCTTCGCGCTGACGTGATCTTCGGGGGCCGCACCGACCCCCCCTCCAGCAGCGCCGCCGGGCCCTCGGTGACCATCCAGTCGAGCGTCTGCACATGGACGCCGATCGCGTCGGCCGCCGCCTGGACGGCGACGCCGAGGTCGGGCGGCCGCCAGGGGCCGGCCGAGTGCGCGTCGGAGGCGATGAAGTGGGCCGAGCCCCCGCCCAGCAGCGCGATGGCGGTGCGGCGGGCGGCCGGGCCGTGCTCGCCGAGGAACGAGCCGCCGGTCAGCTGCACCAGGGCGCCGCGGCCGATGGCGTCGCGGATGCGGTCGGGGCCGCGCTGCACGGCGTCGGCGCGCTCGGGGTGGGCCAGCACGGCGCTGAAGCCGCGGATCTCGAGGTCGCGGAGGATCTCGCCGAGCTGCAGCGGCCACCCGGTGAACGGCATCTCCAGCAGCAGCCAGCGGCCGTTGCCGCCGAAGCTCGCCATCCGCAGCTCCTCGTCGCTGAGGCGATCGAGCCAGGTGAGCGAGATCTCGCCGCCGGTGTGGATCTGCAGCGGCACATCGGCCTCGGCGAGGGCGGTGCGCAGCTTGGCGACTCCGAGCTGCATCGCCCGAACCTCGGTGGGGTACTCGGCGATCATGTGCGGCGTGCAGACCATCTGCCGGGTGCCCGACTCGAAGGCCACCCGGGCCATCTCGACGGAGGCGCCGACGGTGGCGGGGCCGTCGTCGATCGCCGGCAGGAGGTGGCTGTGGATGTCGATCACGGCGGGTCCCAGCGTAGCGGCACTCCGGCGCCGTTCACTCCCGGGGCTGACGGACCGGCGAACGCGCGGTACAGTTCATCCCGACCCGGGGCATTAGCTCAGATGGGAGAGCGCCTGGATCGCACCCAGGAGGTCAGCGGTTCGATTCCGCTATGCTCCACTCGGTCGAAAAGCCCCGCTCAGCGGGGCTTTTCACGTTCTCGGGCGAGTCCTCAGCGCCCGAACCGGCCCGGCGGGGCCGTGCTCGGGCCCACGTTCCGCTCGAGCCAGGCGTTCATCGGCGCCGCCGTCTCCCAGGACGTGCGCACCCGCTCGAGCGCGGCCGCGGTCTCGACGACCTCCGGATCGACGACGGTCTCGAAGGCCACCAGGCCCTTGAAGCGCAGCAGCTCGATGCGCGGATGGTCCCTGGGGTAGCCGCGCGGGGCGGTCTTCAGCGGCGGCGCCCCGCCCGGGCCGATCTCGAGGCCCGCGTCCTCCACGGGGGGCAGCAGGCCGCGCAGCTCCTCACCGGTCTCCTCGTCGTCGATCGACGCCCGCATCCGCGCGACCTGATCCGGGGCCAGCATGTAGCAGCCGCTCGCGATGAAGAGCCCGTCGGCGGAGATGTGGACGTAGCGGATCGTGCCCCCGGGCGAGGTGGCGCCCGCGCCGTGCTGGACCTTGTAGGGCGACTTGTCGGCCGAGAAGCGCACGTCGCGGTTGGGGCGGAAGACGTGGAAGGCGCCCGGGTCGGGGTCGAGGGCGTCGAGCAGCGCGCGCATCGGCGCGCGCACCGCCTGCTCCCACAGCGGCTTGTTGGCCAGCCAGAACTCGGCGTAGAACTGGGTCGCCTCCGGCGGGAAGCCCGCGAAGGAGGTGTCGGTCATGGCGTGCCTCCGTGGTCGTCGCACGCATCCTGACCGGCCGCGGCGTCCCTTGCCCCATAAGGGTCAAATGCCTCCCCAGACCTTCGATGGGTGGCGCATGCGCCTCCGCCATGCGAGGCTGCGCCCGCCTGTCGTCTCGGCCCAGCCGCGGGTTCGTTGACGACGTACGCCGCCATACGGTAAAAACCTGCACCCTCGCCACCGCCCCGGGATGCCACGTGACGACTAGCTCTCAACCCGCCCCGACAAGTGGGGCCGACGATTCGCGCGCCCTCATCGTGGGCGTGCCCGCCGAGACCATGGAGGGTGAGCGCCGCGTCGCGCTGACCCCCGCGGTCGTACCCGCGCTCGCCAAGCTGGGGGCCACGGTCCTCGTGGAATCCGGCGCGGGCGTCGCGTCCGGATTCACGGACGCGGCCTATGAGGACAAGGGCGCCCGCATCGGCACCCGCGACGAGGTGCTCGCGGCCCCTGTGCTGGTGTGCGTGCGCGTCCTCTCGGGCGACGCCAAGAGCCCCGACCTCGCCAAGCTGCACGCGGGCCAGGTCGTGGTGGGCATGGCGGCGCCGTTCGCCGACCCGGCCGTCGCCGCGGCGCTCGCCGAGGCCGGCGTCACCCTCCACTCGCTGGAGCTGGTGCCTCGCACCACGCGGGCGCAGTCGATGGACGTGCTCAGCTCGCAGGCCAACATCTCCGGCTTCAAGGCGGTGATCATGGCCGCGACCGCGCTGCCGAAGGTCTTCCCGCTGATGACCACCGCCGCCGGCACCATGGCGCCCGCCCGGGTGTTCGTGGTCGGCGCCGGCGTCGCCGGCCTCTCGGCCATCGCCACCGCGCGCCGCCTGGGCGCCGTGGTCGAGGCCTACGACGTGCGCGACGCGGCCAAGGAGGAGGTCAAGAGCCTCGGCGCCAAGTTCGTCGAGTTCGACCTCGACACCGGCCAGGAGGCCGGTGGCTCGGGCGCGTACGCCACCAAGATGAGCGACGAGCAGATCGCCAAGCAGCGCGAGCTGATGACCAAGGTGGTCGCCCGCTCGGACGTGGTGATCACGACCGCCCAGGTGCAGGGATCCACCGCTCCGGTGCTGGTGACCGAGGACATGGTCAAGGCCATGGCCCCCGGTTCGGTCGTGGTGGACCTGGCCGCCGAGCAGGGCGGCAACGTCGAGCCGAGCAAGCCGGGCGAGACCGTCGATGTGAACGGCGTCCAGGTGATCGGCCCGGTGAACGTCCCCTCTCAGGCCCCGAACCACGCGAGCCTGATGTACGGCAAGAACGTCGCCAACTTCCTCGCGCTGATCATCAAGGACGGCGCCGTGGCGCCGGACCCCGAGGACGACATCGTGAACCAGAGCGCGGTCAGCAAGGGCGGCCGCATCGTCAACGACAGGGTGCAGTCCGCCCTCGGCGCCGGGGAGGGCGTTACCTCATGAGCTCCGACGTCATCATCACCAGCCTGTTCATCTTCATGCTCGCGGCCTTCGTCGGCTTCGAGTCGATCCGGCGGATCCCCAAGCTCCTCCACACGCCGCTGATGGCCCTCACGAACGCCCTCTCGGCGATCGCGCTGATCATCTCGATCGTGATCCTGGGCCAGGGGCACACCACCTACGCCCAGGTTCTCGGGTTCATCGCGGTGGTCGCCTCGACCATCAACCTGGTCGGCGGCTTCATCATCACCGACCGCATGCTGAAGATGTTCAAGCCGCGTGAGCGGGCTCCCAAGCCCGCCGCCGGCTCCGAGGACGGGGTCGCCTGATGGATCGCATGAACTGGATCGAGCTGGCCTACCTGATCGCCGCCCTCGGCTTCGCCCTCTCCCTGAAGTGGATGTCGCAGGCCTCCACCGCCCGCCGCGGCGTCCTGGCCGGCGAGGTCGGCTTCGGCATCGCGATCGTCGCCACCCTGTTCTGGCCGGGCATCACCGGCGAGGGCTTCATCCTGATCGCCGTCGCCATGCTCATCGGCTCGGCCATCGGCGTTCCGCTCGGCCTCCTGGTGCCGATGACCGCGATGCCCCAGCGGATCGCGCTCTCGCACGCCTTCGGCGGCCTGGCGGCCGGCCTGATCGGCATCGCCCACTTCTTCCTCGAGCGCGAGCACTTCTCCAAGTTCGACCTGGGCGTGATCGGCATCGAGATCGCCCTCGGAATGCTGGTCTTCACCGGCTCCCTGATGGCGGCCGGCAAGCTGCAGGAGTGGCTGCCGCAGCGGCCGATCGTGTACCCGGGCCAGAACATCGTGAACGCCGCGGTGCTGGCGGGCGCCGTCGGTCTGGTCATCTACCAGATCTACAACCCCGACCAGAACTGGGCAGTCCCGGCCATCGCGGCCCTCGGCCTGCTGTTCGGCGTGTTCCTGATCATCCCGATCGGCGGCGCCGACATGCCGACGGTCATCGCGCTCCTCAACGCCTACGCGGGCCTCTCGGCCGCCGCCCTCGGCTTCGTGCTCGACAGCAAGCTGCTGATCGTGGCCGGCGCCCTGGACGGCGCCTCGGGCCTGATCCTGGCGATCATCATGTGCCGCGCCATGAACCGCTCGTTCTCGAACGTGCTCTTCGGGGCGTTCGGTGCCACCGACGCGGTCGGGGAGGGCGCGCAGGAGCAGGGCACCTACCGCTCGGCGTCGGTCGACGAGGCCGCCGATCTGATGAAGATCGCCAGCTCGGTGGTCATCGTGCCGGGCTACGGGATGGCCGTGGCCCAGGCTCAGCACAAGGTGCGAGAACTCGCCGACGCGCTGGAGAAGGAAGGGGTGGACGTCCGGTTCGCCATCCACCCGGTGGCCGGCCGGATGCCGGGGCACATGAACGTGCTCCTGGCCGAGGCCAACGTCCCCTACGAGCAGCTGCTCGACATGGACGAGATCAACAGCGACTTCGCCCAGACCGACGTGGTGCTGGTGCTCGGGGCCAACGACGTCGTCAATCCGGCTGCCCGGCACGACAAGAGCAGCCCGATCTTCGGCATGCCGATCCTCGACGTGGACAAGGCCCAGACCATCTTCGTGGTCAAGCGCTCGATGCGCGCGGGCTTCGCCGGCATCGAGAACGAGCTCTTCTTCAACGAGAAGACGCAGATGGTCTTCGGCGACGCCAAGTCGGTGGTGGCCGAGCTGACCTCCGAGGTCACCGGCCAGCGGGACGCGATCGGCCTCTAGCAGGGCCCGGACGGCCGCCCTCCGCCGCTGCGGGGCGGCGGCCGTCCGTGAGGTTTTCGTGATGGGCCTCGTGGCGGCGCGCTCCCCGGCCGATGTGAGCGGGGAGCCTCCGATCCCGTCACCGAGGATGGACCCATGCGCACCACTCCCGCACTGCTGGCGCTCTCGCTGGCCCTCGTGGCCGCCCCGGCGGCACTGAACGCCAACCCGTCGCCGGCCGACGACAGGCCCCCCGCGGCCGAGCGCGGCAAGGACCACGCGGGCCCCAAGGACGCGAAGCACCACAAGGGCCCGAAGGACGTGAAGGACCCGAAGGGCCCGGAGGACGAGACCCGGCCCCGTGAGCCCAAGGGCACGAACCACCTGCTGCACGCCTGCGTCACCGCCGACGCGACGGATGACGGGGTGGAGCTGAGGGTGCTGCGCGGCAACCGCCACATGCGCGACGTGCTCGACGGGGCGACCACCTTCCGTGCCGACCTCTCCGGCGACACGACGGTGCGCCTGGTGGGCAAGGCCCGGGTGCGCACCGAGGACGGGCGCCGCGGCAAGGGCCCGCGCATCGGGACGTTCGCCGACCTCGACGCCGGCGATCGCGTGATGTTGAAGTTCCGCGCGCCCCGCGGCGGCGACGCCGACGCGATGCCGGCCGCCACGCTCGTGGTCGACCATGGGCCGACCGTCAGGTGCGCGGTGCCCCCGGCGACGCCTCCGGACGACGAGAACCCCGACGAGAACCCCGACGGGGAGCCCGGCACCAGCCTGTAGGGGTCACGCCGCCTCGTGCGGCGGGTAGGATTCGTCGGGTCAACGTCCCCGACGAGCGAGCCCGCCGCATGAGCACTCTCCCGGCCGATTATCCGCCTCCCTTCCGACCGTCCGACTCCGTCACCCTGCCGAGCGCGGCGGAGGACGAGCGGATCGACGTCGGGGTCCTGATCGTCGGAGCCGGGCCCGCGGGCCTCGCCACCGCGGTGCGCCTCGGACAGCTGCTGGGCGACGACCCCGAGCTGCTGGAGCAGCTCGGCGAGGTGCCGATCGCGGTCGCCGAGAAGGGCAAGACCTCGGGCTCGCACCTGCTGTCGGGCGCCGTGATGCGCCCGGGGCCGATCACGGCCCTCTTTCCGGACGTGGCGCCCGACGACATCCCGCACTACGGCGAGGTCACCGGCGAGTCGGTGTACCTGATGCTGGCCAACAACAAGGTCCGCATCCCCACGCCGCCGCAGATGAAGAACCACGGCAACTGGATCGTGTCGATCAGCCAGATGGCGCGCTGGATGACCGAGCAGGCCGAGGAGCTCGGCGCGTTCATGCTGCACGAGACCGACTGCCAGAAGCTGTTGGTCGACCAGGGCCGCGTCATGGGCGTCGTCACCGGCGACAAGGGCCGGGGCCGCGACGGCGAGGAGCTCGCCGCGTTCGAGCCCGGCGCCGAGGTGCACGCCAAGGTGACGGTCGTCGCCGAGGGCACCCCGGGCCACCTGGCCGGCGTGCTGCGCCACCACTTCGAGCTCGACCGCGACTCCACCCAGAGCTGGGAGCTCGGGGTGAAGGAGGTCTGGCGCGTCGAGAAGCCCCTCACCAAGGTGATCCACACCCTGGGCTGGCCGCTGCGCTTCGGCACCAAGTGGCGCGAGTACGGCGGCTCGTGGATCTACCCGATGGGCGACGACATGATCTCGATCGGGTACGTGGTCGGCCTCGACTACGCCGACGCCACCCTGTCGCCGCACGACGTGCTGCAGCAGTTCAAGACGCACCCCTTCATCAGCCAGATGCTGCACGGGGGCGAGCGGCTCGCCTGGGGCGCCAAGACGATCCCGGGCGGCGGCTTCTGGGGCCTGCCCAGCCGCATGCACGTGCCGGGCGCCGTGCTGGTGGGCGACAGCGCCGGCTTCGTGGACATGATGGCGCTCAAGGGCGTCCACCACGCGATCCACTCGGGCACCATCGCCGGCCAGGCGATCTACGACTCGCTGAAGGCCGGCAAGGCCACCACCCCCGCCGGGCTCTGGGGCTACTCGAAGGCCATCCAGGACTCGGCGATCTGGAAGGACCTCTGGAAGGTCCGCAACATCCGCCCCGCGTTCCAGAAGGGCTTCGTCTACGGAGGCATGATCCACGGCATGGCGACGGCCTCCTTCGGCCACGCGCCCCGCAAGCGGATCCGCTCGAAGACCGACGTCAAGGAGCCGGTGTTCATCGGCAACCGCGCGGGCTCGTACCCCAAGCCCGACGGCGCGCTGGTCTTCGACAAGCTCTCGAGCGTCTTCGCCAGCGGCAACGCGACGCGCGACGACCAGCCGAGCCACATCCGCCTGCAGACGCAGGTGCCGAAGGCGCTCGCGACCGCCTGGGTCAGCATGTGCCCGGCCCAGGTCTACGAGATCGACGACGACGCCCCGCAGAACGGCACGGTCACCGTCAAGGTGAACCCCTCCAACTGCGTGCAGTGCGGCGCCATCACCGCCAAGGGCGGCCGCCTGACGCCCCCCGAGGGCGGCAGCGGGCCCGAGTACACGATCACCTGATCGGCTCCTCTCCGAGGGGACCGGGCATCGACCCGATGTCCGGTCCCCTGCGGTGAGGGGTAGGTTGCACGGGGTGGGCACCGCACCTCACCCGACCGCCCGGGGCCTCCTGGTCTGGATGCAGTCCAACCCGGACCGCCTGCGCGCCCTGCTCGACGCCGAGGCCCGCGACTCGGACGACCTCGCGCCGGCGGGCGATCCGGCGGTCCGCGCGCACCTGGGCTTCGTCGCCGAGGCCCTCGCCGCCAACGCCGCCCCGGCCGCCGCGCCCGCACTGGAGGCCTTCGCCGCCACCCTTCCGGCCGAGCTGGAGGCACGCGAGGCCCGGGTCGACGCCGAGCTGCAGCGGATCGGCGAGGCGACGGCGCTCGAGCTCGGCCTGCAGTTCGGCGACGAGGCCGTCGAGGACCCGAGCATCCGCGCGATGGTCGACCGGCGCATGCGCATCGCGGCCTGGACCCGCGTCTTCCTCGACGCGCTCGACGACGCCCACCCCGGCCGCCCGCCGCTACGCGAGGGCGTGCTCGCCTGGATGGGCGAGCGGCAGACGCAGCTCGCCGACACGATCTTCGCGATGGACCGGCGCGCCAAGGAGGCCGAGATGGGGCGTGGCGGCGCCGACGCCGTCGCCAACCCCGAGGTGGTCAACCGCATCGGCCAGGCCGCCATGCTCCAGGCCCACACGCGCTTCCTGGTGGAGGCCATCGCCGAACGGATGTGAGTCCCGGCCGCCGGCCGGGACCCCGCTCATCCGGCGAGCCGGGACCCCGCCGCGGCCGGGGCCGCCACCGCCGTCCTCCGGACGACCGCGATCGCGACGTCGTCGCCGAGCCGGCCGCCGCACCACGCTCGCGCGGCGGCGTAGGCGGCACGGGCCAGATCCTCGGGCCCGTCGTCGCGCCGCTCCATCAGCACGTCGCGCAGGGCGCCCTCGCCGAACTCGGCGCCCCGCCGCCGCGCCTCGATGAGGCCGTCGGTGTAGAGCACGAGGGCGTCGCCCGCGCGGAAGGGCTCGGCGCCGGTGCGGAAGCGTATGCCGGGGAAGACGCCGCAGGGCGGGTCGGGATCGTCGAGGCGCCGGTAGCCGCCGTCGGCGGTCAGGATGACCGGGGGCGGGTGGCCGGCGACGCACCACAGCATCTGGTCGCGGGCGGTGTCGATCATCGCCAGCACCAGGGTCACGAGGGAGCCGTCGGGCATCCGCGGGCACATCAGGTCGTTGAGCTCGCCGACCAGCTCGGCGGGGTCGGCGCAGTGGGTGCTGAGCGCCTCGGCCATGTAGCGCACCATCGCCGTGATGCCGGCCGCCTCGACCCCCTTGCCCGACACGTCGCCCACGAGCAGCGCGAGCCGTCCGTCGGGCATCCCCCAGGCGGTGTAGAAGTCCCCGCCCACCAGGGAGCCGGCCGCGGGCTCGTAGAGCGCCGCGAGCGCGAGGCCCTCCGCCTCGGGGAGGTGGTCGGTGATCAGCGCCTCCTGGAGGGTCTCGGCGATGTGGCGCTCCTGCTCGAAGCGCAGCGCGTGCCGCAGCGACCCGGCGGCGTGGCGCGCCAGCTCGCCCACCACGCGCAGCTCCCTCTCGCCGAAGGCGCGCGGCTCCGTGCTGCTGACGCTCACGAGGCCGTACACGCGGTCGCCCACCTCGATCGGCACGTGCATGAACGAGCGGATGCCCTCGGGCCCCGTGAGCCGGGTGGAGATGCGCGCGTCGGCCTCGGTGTCGTTGCAGATGAAGGGCCGGCGGGTGACGATCACCCGCCCGACCACCCCCTCGCCGGCGTGGTAGTCCATCCGCTCCACCGACGCCTCGGAGAAGCCGCGGGTCGCCACCGGCACGATGTGCCCGGTGCGGTCGACCGTGAGCAGGGCGCTCTTCTCGCAGCGTGGCACCAGCCGGTGGGCGTGCTCGAGCAGTCGCTCGCCGATGTCGGTGGGGGTGACGGCCGAGGCCAGCATGTGGGCGGCGCGGCTGAGTCCCATCTCCTCGCGGGCGCGGCGCGACTCGCCCTCCAGCAGCATGGCCCGCTCGGCGGCCAGCCGGCGCGCCTCGGCCAGCGCGTCGCGGGCGGGGCTCACGTCGTGGAGGATCAGCACCCGGCCGAGCACGCCGCCGCCGGCGTCGCGCACCGGCGACGACGAGACTCCGATCGCCACCCCGTCGACCGTCTCCGCCTCGAGGGTCGCCTCGCGCGCCGGGTCGCCGAAGACCGCGCGCACGCGCTCGGCGAACTCCTCCGGGTTGACGAAGCGCCACTTCACCCGGTCGTCGAGCACCCTGCGCATCGACTGGCCGAGCAGCGGCTCGAGCGGCATGCCGAGCATCTCCGCCGCGGCGCGGTTGGCGAGCGACAGGCGCCCGCGCAGGTCGGTGACCACGACGCCCATCGGGCTCGAGGAGATGACGGCCTCGAGCGTCTGCCGGATGCTGCGGCTGCGGGCCGCGAGCTGGTGGTTGCGCGCGGTGAGGGCCACCTGCGGCGCCAGCGGCACGAGGGCCTCGATCGCGCTCTCGGGCACCGGGGCCTCGCGCGAGAGGCTCACCAGGGCGATCGCGCCGAGGTCCGGCGTGTGCGCGGTCCCCATCGGCACCGCGAGGCCGCTGGCGTCGAGCAGCAGGCGGTGGAGCGCGCCGGCAGGCCCACCCTCCTCGGCCAGCCGTGCGAGGCGGGTGATCTCGGCGGGCTCGGAGACGATCCGCGGCCATACCACGGGCTGGCGCGCCTCGCGGGCGGCATCCCCGACGCCGATCGGGTCGACGCCCTCGGGCGTCAGCAGCGGGGCCAGCGCCTGGGCGGCGGCCGAGGGCCCGAGGCAGTAGCCGCGCGTCAGGCCCTGCGGGTCGAGCTCGTCGACGATGTGGACCGTGACCAGGTCGACCGGTACGACGTCGTGGATGCGCTGTGCGATCTCGTCGAGCGCGGCCGGCAGCTCGATCGCGTCGATGGCCGCGAGCCCGGTGAGCCAGCGGGCGGCGTCCACCACCGCGCGCGGGCGCTCACCCCCGATCACGGTGCACCTCGATCATCGCGACGTAGCGGAGCGCCCCGGCGCGCAGCCCCTCGCGCTCCTCGGGTCCCACGGCCCGGACGACCTTCGCGGGGATACCGAGCACCATCGAGTCCGGCGGCACCTGGACGCCCTCGGGCACCACTGCACCCGCGCCGACGATCGATCCGGCGCCGATGCTCGCGCCGTTGAGCACCACCGCGCCGATGCCCACGAGGGCCTCGTCGCCGATGGTGCAGCCGTGGACGCAGGCGAGGTGGCCCACGGTCACGCGATCGCCGAGCGTGCAGGGCATGCCGGGATCGGCGTGCAGCACGGCTCCGTCCTGGATGTTGGTCTCCGCGCCGACGGTGATGTCCTCGGTGTCGCCGCGGATCACGGCGCGGGGCCACACCGAGCTACGGGCCCCGAGGCTGACGCGGCCGATCACCTCCGCGGCCTCGTGCACGAAGGCGCCGGGACCGAGGTGGGGCGCGTGGCCGTCGAGGGGGCGGATCACCGTGGACGCAGGGTAGCGCGGCCCCCGGGGCTGGGCGGAACGACCTGTATCGAATGTCACGCGTTGTTTATCGCGGCGCGCGGCATATGATCCCGGTCGTTGTCGGAGAGCTATCCGGGGGTGAGATCGTGCGCAGGTCGAGGGTTGGATTGATCATCGTTTCGCTCGTCGCGGCGCTGAGCCTCATCACGGCGTGCGGCGACAGCAGCGACGAGGACGCGCAGACGCCGGAGGGCGCGACTACGGTCGCCAACAGCGCGCTGCAGACCGATTCGGACGGCCAGACCGTCACCGCCCCGGCCACCTCGGTGCCCGCCGAGACCGAGGCTGAGACCGAGACCGAGGCCGCCTCGGGCGGCGACGCCGCAGAGGGCGAGCAGGTCTTCGCGGCCAGCTGCACCGGCTGCCACCT
>LNEQ01000171.1 GCA_001464995.1 Actinobacteria bacterium Ga0077541 | reverse complement strand
TCCGGGCGTAGCGGACGTGATCGTCCCGTGTGGCCGTCCCTGGGAGCGCAGTGCACTCGGTGTTTCGACGGCCATCCCCGGCGCAAGCCGGTGCCGTCGGATGCACATCGGCCCGACCAAGGGCCGATTTACCGCCCTGATCTCCCCGCAAGTGGGAGATCAGTGCGTCGACGCACGTCCTGGACGCGGCGCCCTCTGGACGCACAGGCGATCGTCCCCAGCGAGGGCACCGAGACCACCCCGGATCTCGACACCCGGAGGAGGCGCTCCGTCGGCGCGCCTACCGGAACATGAGCCAGATCGCGACGCCGACTCCGAGGACGATGACGGCCGCGCGGAGGATGTGGTCGGGGAGGCGCCGGGCGAGGCGGGCGCCGATGGCCCCGCCGACGAGCGTGGCGGGGGCGAGCACGGCGACGGCTGCCCAGTCGACGGGGGCGACGAAGATGAGCGCGGGAACCGCGATCGCGTTGGCGAGCAGCACCAGGAAGCGGTTGAGGGCGTTGAGGCGCTGGAGCCGGTCGGAGATCCCGAGGGCGAGGATGGCCAGGAGCAGCACGCCGGCCGCCGCGCCGAAGTAGGAGGCGTACGCCGCCCCCACCGCGACCGCCAGCACCAGGGGCGCCGAGAGCCCGGTGCGCTCCTCGGTGCGGGCGCGCAGACGGGCGGCGAGCCGGGGCTGGATCGCGAGGAGGGCGCACGCCACGAGGATCAGCCACGGCACGACGACCTCGAAGGCCTCGTCCCCTCCGAGCGCCAGCAGGCCGACTCCGGCGAGCGCGCCGATCAGGGTCGGGGCGATGAGGGCGCGGATGCGCGGTCCCTGGCCGCGGAGATCCGGGCGGTAGCCCTCGACGATCGACAGGTAGCCCGGCATCTGGGCCACCGTGTTCGTCACGTTCGCCGTGAGCGGCGGAAGGCCGGTCGCGATCAGCACCGGGAAGCTGAGCAGCGAGCCCCCGCCCGCGACGGCGTTCACCGCGCCCGCGGCGACGCCCGTCAGCAGCAGCAGGAGGAGATCGATCAGGCGTCCCCGACGAGCAGCGGCACCACGATCAGGAGGGCGACGAGCACGACGACAAGCACGATCACCGCGCCCGCCTTGCGGGCTGCATCGGCGGTCTGGCGGCCTCCGTGCGCCTCGCGATCGGCGCGCAGGAAGCGCGCGATGTCCACACCCACCTTCACCAGCACGCCCACGACGGCCACGCCGAGACCGATCAGGATCACCCAGGCCGCCATGCGATCAGTCGGCGGCGGCCGCGTCCGCCTGCGCGAGGCGCTCGGCGACGGCGAGGACGAGCCGGACGCCGAAGCCCGTGCCCTTGCCGCCGACCATACCCGTGCCGGCGATGTCGACGTGCGCCCACGGCACGCCCTCGGTGAACTCGCGCAGGAACTGCGCGGCGTACACCGCGCCCGCCTGACGCTTGTTGGAGGAGTTGGAGAGGTCGGCGACCGGGCTCGTGATCAGGGGCGCGTAGCGCTCGTGCAGGGGCATCGGCCAGACGAGGTCGCCCGACTCCTCGCCGGCGTCGCGGATCAGCGAGACCCACTCCTCGTCCGAACCGAACAGGCCGGCGTAGACCTCGCCGAGAGCGACCACGATCGCGCCGGTGAGGGTCGCCATGTCGATGATCCGGGTGGCGCCCTCGCGCGCGGCGTGGGTGAGGGCGTCGGCCAGGATCAGGCGCCCCTCGGCGTCGGTGTTGATCACCTCGATCGTCTTCCCGTTCATCGCCGTCACGACGTCGCCGGGCTTGAGGGCGGTGCCGCTCGGCATGTTCTCGGTGGACGGGATCACGGTGAGCACCTCCACCGGCAGGCCGAGCGCGGCGATCAGCGCCGTCGCCTCGAGGGCGGCCGCACCCCCGCCCATGTCCATCTTCATCTCCTCCATGCCCGAGGAGGGCTTGATGGAGATGCCCCCGGTGTCGAAGGTGACCGCCTTGCCGACGATGCCGAGCACCTCGCCGGGGCGGGCGACCTCGGCCGGCCGGTAGCGCAGCACGATCATCCGCGGCGGCTCCATCGACCCCTGGGCCACGCCGAGCAGGGCGCCGGCGCCCATCTTCTCGAGGCGGCCCTTGCCGAGCACGGTGCAGCTGAGGCCGGGCGTGGCGTCGGCGAGCGCCTTCGCGTACTCGCCGAGCATGGTGGGGGTGAGGTGGTTGGAGGGGGTGTTGACCAGGTCGCGCGCGCCGCCGACGGCCTCGGCGAGGCGGTCGGCGCGCCGCAGGTCGGCACCGGCGACGGTGGGGGAGTGCACCGTCAGGCGCCCGGCGGCGGCCTTGCGTGCCGGGTCGGGGCCCTTGAAGCGGTCGAACGAGTAGGACGCCGTCGTGAAGCCGTCGATGAAGGCCGACACCTCGGCGGCGGTGGCCTCGGCGGGCGGTACGAGGGCGACCGAGCGGGTCGTCACACGGCCCGCGACGCCGGCGGCCGCGGAGCCGGCCGAGCGCCAGTCGGCGGCCGAGCCCCCGCCGGTCCCGACGATCACGACGCGCGTGGCGGCCAGCGCCGGGCCCGCATGGAAGCGGGTGGCCGAGCCGGGCTTGCCGTCGATCTCGCCGTCCTTGACGGCGCCGGCCACGAGCCCGCCGAGGGCCGCGTCGACGTCGGCGGCGGGGCCCGAGAGCCGCTTGGCGGGGGCGGGGACCGCGACGACGAGCAGATCGGCCTTCGCGGACGCGACGTCGGCGGACTTCCTCACGGTGCTGCGCATCGCATCCTCCACGGGCTCGGGAACGCACGGGACAATACGCGCGCCCGCGCGGACGGACCCCGTCGCTGTGGGATACTCCGCCACGCCCGAGTTGGAGGAGATCGTCCCCGTGGACCGCCCGATCCGTGTCGTCATCGCCAAGCCCGGCCTCGATGGTCACGACCGCGGGGCGAAGATCATCGCCCGCAGCCTGCGCGACGCCGGCATGGAGATCATCTACACCGGCCTCCACCAGACCCCCGAGCAGATCGCCGCGACGGTGGTGCAGGAGGACGCCGACGCCGTCGGCCTCTCGATCCTCTCGGGCGCGCACATGACGCTCGTGCCCCGCGTGGTCGACCTGCTGCGCGCCGAGGGCGCCGGCGACGTGCTCGTGATGGTCGGCGGCACCATCCCGCGCGACGACATCCCCGCGCTCAAGGAGCTGGGCGTCGCCGAGGTGTTCACCCCCGGCGCGCCGATCCAGGGCATGGTCGACTTCATCACCACGTCGGTCCGCGGCCAGGGCTGATGTCGGTCGACCTCGAGCGCCGCGAGCGCATCGCGATCCTCACGCTCAACCGCCCCGACGCGCTGAACGCGCTGTCGGTCGAGATGCTCGACGACCTCGACGGGCACCTCAACAGCCTCGAGAACGACCCCGAGATCCGCGCCCTGGTGCTGACCGGCGCGGGCGAGCGTGCGTTCACCGCCGGCGCCGACATCAACCACATGCGCGAGGCCACCCCGCTCGAGGCCCGCCAGTACGCCCGGCGCGGCCACGCGGTGACCAACCGGCTCGAGAACTTCCCGAAGCCCGTGATCGCCGCCGTCAACGGCTACGCCCTCGGCGGTGGCTGCGAGCTGGCGCTGGCGTGCGACATCCGCCTCGCCTCGGAGAAGGCGCAGTTCGGCCTGCCCGAGGTCAACATCGGCATCCTGCCGGGGTGGGGCGGCACCCAGCGCATGGCCCGCGCGACCTCGCCGGGCTTCGCGAAGGAGCTGATCTTCACCGGCCGCCGGGTGACGGCCGACGAGGCGCGCGCCACCGGCCTCGCCAACCACGTGTACCCGCACGACGAGCTGATGGACCGGGCCGTGGCACTCGCGGAGGAGATCGCGACCAAGCCCCCGTGGGCGATCGCGGCCGCCAAGGAGGTGGTCAACCTCGCGCTCGAGGGCGACCTCCAGGGGCACCTCGCCCGCGAGCTCGACGCCTTCGCCCTCGCCTTCACCACGGAGGACCAGCGCGAGGGCATGGCGGCCTTCTTCGAGAAGCGCACGCCGGAGTTCCGCGGGCGCTGACGGCCGTCACCAGGGGCGTGGATGCCCCGTCGCCGGGTATCTCGACGCGTTAGAGTCACGCGACGACTTCGTGAAAACGGCGGGTAGGGGGGCTGAATTGAAGATCGCGGTCTGTGTCAAAGAGGTGCCGGATCCCGGCCCCAACCGACGGATCGACCCGGGCACGCTCAAGATGGACCGCTCGGGCGACCGCTCGCTGAACGCGTACGACCTCAACGCGATCGAGGAGGCGCTGCGCCTGAAGGAAGCGGCGGGTGACGGCGAGGTCGTGCTCGTCTCCCTCGGCCAGGCGAAGGCGCTCGACTCGATCCGCAAGGGGCTCGCGATGGGCGCCGACCGCGCCGTGCTGGTGAGCGACGAGGCCGCCGCCGGCTCGGACCTGGTGGCGACCAGCCATGTGCTGGCCGAGGCCCTGAAGGCCGAGTCGCCCGACGTCGTGCTGTTCGGGCAGCAGGCCACCGATGGCGACGGCGCCGTGATGTGGGCGGCGGTCGCGGAGCGGCTCAAGATGCCGGTCGTCTCGCAGATATCCGAGCTCGAGGTCTCGGGCGGCACGATCACCGCCAAGCGCCAGACCGAGTTCGGGTACGACCGGATCCAGGCCCCCCTCCCGGCCGTGCTCGCCGTGGCCGACTCGCTCAACGAGCCGCGCTATCCCTCTCTCAAGGGGATCATGGGCGCCAAGAAGAAGCCGCAGGACGTCAAGTCGCTGTCCGATGTCGGCGTCGACGCCTCCCGCGCCGGTGAGGCCGGCTCGCGGACGACGGTCGTCTCGCTCAGCCCGCCCCAGGGCCGCGGCGACAGCCGCAAGATCGAGGACGACGGCTCCGCCGCGCAGCAGATCCTGGACTTCCTCGTGGAAAGGAAGCTCGTATGAGCACCCTCGTCTTCCTGGAGCACCACGGCTCGTCCATCCAGAAGGGCTCCCTCGGCGTGCTGTCGAAGGCCGCGGCGATCGACCCCGACACGTCGGCCGTGCTGGTCGGCTCGGGTGTCGCGGGCCTCGCCGAGCAGGCCGGCAAGTACGGAGCGAAGACCGTGTTCGTGGCCGACGGCGAGGCCGTCGCCGCCCCGCTGCCCCAGCCGCGCGTCGACATCGTGAGCCGCCTCGTGCAGGAGAAGGGGTTCGGCAACGTCCTGTTCGCCGCCTCCGTCCTCGCGTCCGACGTCGCCGGCGGCGTGTCCGCCCGCCTCGACGCGGGGCTGAACTGGGATCTCAACGACCTCGCCATGGACGGCGGCGCGCTGGTCGGCAAGCGCTCCGCGCTCGGCGACACCATCAGCGCCGACGTCGGCTGGACCACCGAGCCCCGCCTCGCCCTGATCCGCGCCGGATCGTTCGAGCCGAAGGAGAACGGCGGCTCGGCGAGCGTCGAGAGCATCGGGACGGACCTCGAGGACTTCTCCTCCAAGGCCGTCATGGTCGAGCAGCTGCAGGAGCAGGCGTCGGGCCCCTCGATCGAGGAGGCCGACATCCTGGTCACCGGCGGCCGCGGCCTCGGCAGCCCGGAGGGCTTCCAGCTCATGGAGGAGCTGGCCTCCGCGATCGGCGGCGCTGTGGCATCCACCCGCGCGGTGGTCGACTCGGGCTGGTACCCGTACGCCACGCAGATCGGTCAGACGGGGAAGGTCGTCTCGCCGAAGCTCTACATCGGCTGCGGCGTGTCGGGCGCGATCCAGCACAAGGTCGGCATGCAGACCTCGCAGGTGATCGTCTCGATCAACAAGGACCCGAACGCGCCGATCTTCGACTTCAGCGACCTCGGCGTCGTCGGCGACCTGCAGGCGATCGTCCCCCAGCTCACCGCGCTGGTGAAGGAGCGCCGGGGCTCCTAGTGGAGCGTCCACCAACGTCGCTGGTGTGGGCAAGGACGCAGGGAGATCGCATAGCTGAGGCTATGCGTTCGACCGAGGACGCAGCATCCGCGATGATTTGCAGCGAGCCAGAACCCGGCGAAGGTCGGTTGACGCTCCACTAGTCCCGGAGGCCGGCCGCACCCGGGGCGCCCTGCCCCGGGTGCGGCTCCCGGCCGTGCTTGCACGGTCGTCTAAGCTGGATTCATCTGACGAGGCCGCCCCGGGCGGCCGACGATTCGAGGCGAGGTCTCCATGAAGGCGGACATCCACCCCAGCTACGTCGTTTCGCACGTCCGCTGCTCGTGTGGCAACGAGTTCGAGACGCGCTCCAACAAGCCGGAGATCAAGGTCGAGGTGTGCAGCAACTGCCACCCGTTCTACACCGGCAAGCAGAAGCTCATCGACACCGGTGGCCGGGTCGAGCGCTTCCAGCGCAAGCTGGCCCAGCGCAGCACCGGCTCCTGAGGGCGTAGGTAGCCACCTGCCGCAGGCCCCGCCCACGGGCCGGGCGGTGACCCCGTGAGCGCGGGCGCACGATCGCTGGTCGATCAGATCGTGCGCACGCGCGCCGAGCTCTCGGAGGCGCTGGCCGATCCCGACCTGAGCGCCGACCGGGTGCGCTACGCCGACGTCAACCGCCGGTGGTTCCACCTGTCCGAGGCCTTCACCCTGGCCGACCGCTGGATCGACGCCACCGGCCGGGTGGACGAGGCGCGCGAGATGCTCGCCGAGGGCGACGACGATGACGTGCGCTCGCTCCTCGACGAAGCCGAGCGCGAGCTCGCCGATCTCGAGCCGAGGATCCGCGAGGCCCTCATCGAGCCCGACCCCGACGACGACCGCGACACCCTCGTGGAGATCCGCGCGGCGGCCGGGGGCGAGGAGGCGGCGCTGTTCGCGCGCGACCTGCTCGACGTCTACACGCGGTACGCCGAGTCGCGCGGTCTCAAGGTGGAGCTGATGTCCACCTCCGAGGCCGACGCCGGCGGGCTGCGCGAGGCGACGATCGCGGTCAAGGGCGGCGGCGCCTTCGCCGTCTTCAAGCACGAGGCCGGCGTCCACCGCGTCCAGCGCGTGCCGGCCACCGAGAGCCAGGGGCGCATCCACACGTCCACGGCGACCGTGGCCGTGCTGCCGGAGGTGGAGGACGTGGACGTCACGATCGACCGCGCCGACGTCAAGCGCGACGTCTACCGCTCCAGCGGCCCCGGCGGCCAGAGCGTCAACACCACCGACTCGGCCGTGCGCCTCACCCACCTGCCGACCGGGATCGTGGTGTCGATGCAGGACGAGAAGAGCCAGCTCCAGAACTTCGAGCGCGCCATGCGGGTGCTTCGCGCGCGGCTGTACGAGCGGGCCCGCGAGGAGCGGGCGCGCGAGATGTCGGACGCCCGCAAGTCGTCGATCGGCTCGGGCGACCGGTCCGAGAAGGTGCGCACCTACAACTATCCGCAGAACCGCGTCACCGACCACCGGGTCGGCGTCACCGTCCCGCTCCGCGAGCAGGTGCTCGTGGGGAACCTGACCGCCCTCACCGACGCGCTCTCCGCCCAGGAGCGCCAGCAGCGCCTCGAGGAGCAGTCCGATGGAGGAGCCCCCCAGTGAGCCTCAACCCCGACCTGCTGCGGATCGAGTTCCTCGGCGTGACCCTGCGCCACGACGAGGTCGACCTGCCGCGTGAGGACCTCGCGATCTTCTTCGCCTCGATGGGCGACCGTTACGGGCTGACGCGTCTCGAGTTCCACGCCGACGTGGGCGCCACGTTCTCGGGCCCCGACGGCGCCGAGTGCGCCCTGCGCCCGGCGCAGATCGCCTCCTGCGGCGTCACCTCGATGGGGTACCGCGAGGGGCTCGAGCGCGTGGTGGGCGTGGTGGGGGAGGCCGTCGAGCGCTACGGGATCGGCGACCTCTGGATCGAGGACATCACGCTCGTCGCGGTGTGGGACGCCGAGGACCCCGAGGCGGCGCGCGAGCTGCTGGTCGACAACGTCCTGCAGATGGACGAGGACCGGCTCGATCTGCTCGACGGCGACGACGTCTCGATGGGCCTGCGCATCTGGCGGCGCGCGGGCGAGTCGTCGCTCGAGTGCGCCATCGAGCCGATGCACGCCGAGCCCTCCAAGGTCTACCTGCGCCTGGTGCAGACCCAGGGAGAGGTGATCGCCGACACCGCCGCGCTGCGCGAGGCCTGCGACGGGGTCCGCGACTTCCTCACGGGGCCCCTCACGGCCTTCATGACGGCGCGCGCGCGGCGCTGATCGTGATCCCGGGGCGCATCGGGTGAGCGGGGCCCTCACGATCGGCGAGATCCTGCGCCGCAGCACGACCTACCTCACGGAGAAGGGCTCCTCGTCGCCGCGGCTCGACGCCGACCTGCTGCTGGCGCACGCCCTGGGCGTCGAGCGGTTGCAGCTCTACACCGACTCCGAGCGCCCGCTGACCCCTCCCGAGCTGGAGCGGGCGCGCGAGCTGCTCGGCCGCCGCGCCCGCCGCGAGCCGGTCGCCTACCTCCTCGGCGAGCGCGCGTTCCGGCGCCTGCGCCTGGGGGTCGGGCCCGAGGTGCTGGTGCCGCGTCCCGAGACCGAGGTCCTGGTGGAGTGGGCGCTCGCGGTCGCGCCTCCGGGGGGCACGGTGCTCGACTGGGGCACCGGCAGCGGCGCCGTGGCGCTGGCCCTCGCCGACGAGGGCGACGGGCTGCGCGTGACGGCCGTCGACCGCTCCCCGGAGGCCCTCGGCCGCGCGCGCTCCAACGGGCTCCGCTGCGAGGGCGCCGAGGTGGAGTGGCTGCTCTCCGACGGCTTCGCGGAGCTCGCGGGCCGGCGCTTCGACGTGATCGCCGCCAACCCGCCCTATCTGTCGCCCGGCGACCTGGCGGGTGCTCCGCCGGAGCTCGGCTTCGAGCCGGAGGGTGCCCTGGTGTCGGGGCCGACCGGCCTGGAGGCCATCGCGCAGATCGCGCGCGACGCGCCGGGCCATCTGGAGCCGGGCGGCTGGGTGCTGATCGAGGTCGGCGACGCGCAGTCGGCGGCGGCCGGGGCGCTGCTGCGCGACGCCGGGCTCGGGGAGGTCGGTCACCGCGACGACCTGGCCGGCGTCGCCCGCGTCGTGGGCGGCCGGCGCACGTGAGCGCCCCGCCGGACGGCCTGCGCGCGCACCTGCTCGCGGGCGGCGTCGCGCTGGTGCCGACGGACACGGTCTACGGGCTCGCGGCGGCCCTCGACGTGCCCGCGGGGGTGACGGCCCTCTACGCCCTCAAGGGCCGCCCACGGGCCCAGCCGGTGCAGGTGCTGCTGTTCCATCCGCGCCTGCTCGAGGAGGCACTCGCGGCGCTCGACCCCGTCACCGGCGCCGCGGCCGCCGCGCTGCTCCCCGGGCCGGTGACGTGCCTGGTCCCCGACCCCGCCGGCCGCTACACGGCCGCCGCGGGCGATTCGCCCGGCACCGTCGGCCTGCGCGCGCCGCGGATGGAGGGCGCGATCGCGGCGCTCGACCTCCCGCTCGTCGCCACCAGCGCCAACCACCCCGGGGGAACCGATCCGGCGTCGGTGGGCGACGTCCCATCCGACCTGGCCGCAGCCGTCCTGACCGTCGATGCGGGGGCCCTCCCGGGGACCGCCTCGGCGGTGGTGGACCTGCGCCCCGTGCCGGGCGGCCGAGAGGCGGTGCTCGTGCGCCCGGGCCCCGATCCGGAGGCGCTGCGGGCCACGCTGGCGGCGGTGGGGGTCGGCGTCCGTCCTGGGTGACGGTGTACCCTCGTGGCCGACGAACACCACCCCGGGGGACGAGCCGCGTGAGCTTCATCGACGACGACAGCTACCTGTCGCAGGACATCTCCGAGGCCGACCCGGCGGTCGCCCGCCTGCTCGGTGCGGAGCTCGATCGCCAGAGCGACACGCTCGAGATGATCGCCAGCGAGAACTTCACGAGCCAGGCCGTCCTCCAGGCCGTCGGCTCGGTGCTCACCAACAAGTACGCCGAGGGCCTGCCGGGCAAGCGCTACTACGGCGGCTGCGAGGTGGTCGACGAGGTGGAGCAGCTCGCCATCGACCGCGCCCTCGAGCTCTTCGGCGCCGAGCACGTCAACGTGCAGCCGCACTCGGGCTCGACGGCCAACGAGGCCGCCTACGCGGCGACGCTGGCCCCCGGCGACCGCGTGCTGGCGATGGCCCTCTCGCACGGCGGTCACCTCTCGCACGGTCTCAAGGTGAACTTCTCGGGCAAGCTCTACGAGTTCCACCACTACGGCGTGCGCCGCTCGGACCAGTACATCGACATGGACCAGGTCCGCGAGATGGCGCGCGAGCTGCGCCCCGCGCTGATCGTCGCCGGCGCCTCGGCCTACCCGCGCATCATCGACTTCCCGGCGTTCCGGGAGATCGCCGACGAGGTGGGTGCGCGTTTCATGGTGGACATGGCCCACATCGCCGGCCTCGTCGCCGCCGGGGTTCACCCCACGCCCGTCGGGATCGCAGACATCGTCACCACCACCATCCACAAGACCCTCGGCGGCCCGCGCGCGGGCATGGTGATGTGCAACGCCGACCTGGCCGCCAAGGTCGACAAGGCCGTGTTCCCGGGCCTGCAGGGCGGCCCGCTGATGCACGTGATCGCCGGTAAGGCCGTCGCCTTCGGGCAGGCCCTGACGCCCGAGTTCCGCGCGCGCCAGCAGGCGGTCGTCGACAACTGCGCCGCGCTCGCCGACGAGCTGATGGAGGGCGGCCTCGACCTGGTCAGCGGCGGCACCGACAACCACCTCGTGCTGGTCGACCTGTCGGCCACCCCGCTCACCGGGCAGGAGGGGGAGGACCGCCTCGACCGCGCCGGCATCACCGTCAACAAGAACGGCGTGCCCTTCGACGAGCGCCCGCCCACGGTGACCTCCGGCCTGCGCATCGGCACCGCCGCGCTGACCACCCGCGGCCTGCG
>LNEQ01000170.1 GCA_001464995.1 Actinobacteria bacterium Ga0077541 | reverse complement strand
CCGCCCCACGGGGAGCCTCGCGTCCGCCGGACGACGTGCCGGCCGTCCTCGCCCGAAGCGTCCCGGCGGCCCGGACACTCCGGTCGGCACCCGGGGTGAGGCCCCGCTCCGGCCGGGGGCGCCAATTGGCGCATGCGCCGTGCGCCAATTGGCGCGGCCCGCTGACAGGACGTCCGCACGGAGCGGGCTGACAGGGTGTCGGGGTACCCGGCGGGGGATGCGTGCCCGCCGAGGAGACCGCTATCGTGTCGCGGGTCGTCGGGCGATGAGGGAGGGCCACGTGGTCGAGACTCCGGTGAAGTACGTGTTCGTGACCGGGGGCGTCGTCTCCGGGCTGGGGAAGGGCATCTCCGCGGCGTCCCTCGGGACCCTGCTGAAGGCGCGCGGGGTCAAGGTGTCGCTCCAGAAGTGCGACCCGTATCTCAACGTCGACCCCGGCACGATGAGCCCGTTCCAGCACGGCGAGGTGTTCGTCACCGAGGACGGTGCCGAGACCGACCTCGACCTCGGCCACTACGAGCGCTTCACCGACGAGAGCCTGACCCGCATCTCGAACGTCACCACGGGCGCCGTCTACGACGCGGTGATCAAGAAGGAGCGCCGCGGCGACTTCCTCGGCGCGACGGTGCAGGTCATCCCGCACGTCACCGACGAGATCAAGGCCCGCATCCGCCAGGCGGCCGCCAGCTCCAACGCCGAGGTCGTGATCGTCGAGATCGGCGGCACGGTCGGCGACATCGAGTCGCTGCCCTTCCTCGAGGCGATCCGGCAGCTGCGCAACGACGTGGGCCGCGAGCACGTGTGCTTCGTCCACGTCACGCTGGTCCCGTACCTCGACGCCTCGGGCGAGCTGAAGAGCAAGACCACCCAGCACTCGGTCAACGAGCTGCGGCGCATCGGTATCGAGCCGGACGTGCTGGTGCTGCGCTCCGACCGCGAGCTGACCGACGACATCCGCCGCAAGATCGCCCTCTATGGCGGCATCCCGATGAACGCCGTGATCTCGGCCGTCGACGCCGGCGACATCTACGAGGTGCCGCTCAACCTCGAGGACGAGGGCTTCGCGACGGTGGTCTGCCAGCGCCTCGGGCGCACCGTCCCGCCGCCGGACCTGACCGACTGGAAGGCCCTCGTCCAGCGCATCCACGCCTGCGAGGGGCGGGTCCGCATCGCGCTGGTCGGCAAGTACGTCCAGCTCCACGACGCCTACCTCTCGGTGGCCGAGGCGCTCAAGCACGCGTCGATCCACCACGGGGTCGAGCTCGAGATCGACTGGGTGGACGCCGAGGCGCCCGACCTCGAGGCGCTGCTGGCCCAGGCCGACGGCATCCTCGTGCCGGGCGGCTTCGGCGGCCGTGGCATCGAGGGCAAGATCGCCGCCACCCGGTTCGCCCGCGAGCGCAGGACGCCGTTCCTCGGCATCTGCCTCGGGATGCAGATCGCGGTGATCGAGTTCGCCCGCCACGTCTGCGCGATGGACGGCGCCAACTCCAGCGAGGCCGACCCCGAGACGCCCTATCCGGTCATCGACCTCCTGCCCGAGCAGCGCGCGGTGGAGGAGCGGGGCGGCACGATGCGCCTCGGCGCCGACCCGGTGCACCTCGTGGAGGGCACGCGCACCCGCGCCGCCTACGCCGACCAGGCGGTCGTCTACGAGCGCCACCGTCACCGCTACGAGGTCAACCCGTCGATGCACGAGGAGCTGGAGTCGGCGGGCCTGGTGTTCAGCGGCCGGTCGCCCAACGGGCGCCTGGTGGAGGTGGTCGAGCTCCCCGACCACCCCTGGTTCTGCGCCTCGCAGTTCCACCCCGAGTTCAAGAGCCGGCCCACCCGCCCGCAGCCGCTCTTCCGCGAGTTCGTCGGCGCGGCCGCCGAGCACGCGCGCTCCCGCGAGGGCGCTCCGCCGCGCGAGCACGCCCCCCTCGGCGGGTGACGACCGAGGGTCTCGCCGGGCTGCCCGAGGTGGCCCGGCTGATGGTGCGCCTCTGCGAGATCCCGTCTCCGTCCCGGTCGGAGGCGGGTGTCGCCGAGGTCGTCCGCACCGAGCTGCGGTCCCTCGGCGCCGAGGTGCACGAGGACGGCGCGGCCACCACGCTGCCGGCCGGGTGCGGCAACATCGTCGGGCGCTTCCCGGCCACCGCGCCCGGTGTTCCGATCATGTTCTGCACGCACCTCGACACCGTCCCGGTGACGGGTCCGATCGAGGTCGAGCTGGTCGACGGCGAGCTCACCAACAAGCACGACGCCATCCTCGGCGGCGACAACAAGTCGGCCGTCGCGGTCGTGCTGGAGGCGATGCGCCGCGTGGTCGCCGAGGGGCGTCCCCATGCCGGTGTCGAGCTGGTGTTCACCCCCTGCGAGGAGATCGGCCTCCGCGGCGCCGACGCGTTCGACCCCCGGCCGCTGCACGCACGCTTCGGCTTCGTCTACGACCACACCGGCCCGGTCGGCGACATCGTCGCCTCGGCGCCGTCCCTGCACCGCATCGACGCCACCTTCATCGGCCGCAGCGCGCACGCGGGCATCTCGCCCGAGGCGGGGCGCAGCGCGATCGTGGCCGCCGCCCGCGCGATCGGCCGGATGCCCCTCGGGCGCATCGACGCCGAGACCACGGCCAACGTCGGGACGGTGGGTGGCGGCACCGCGACGAACGTCGTCGCCGAGCGCTGCACGGTCACCGCCGAGGCACGCAGCCGCGACGAGCGCGCCCTCTCGGTCCAGCTGACCGCGATGCTCGATGCCCTCACCTGGGCCGCGAGCGAGTGCGAGGTGGACCTCGAGACCCGGGTCGAGAAGGAGTTCACCGGGTACCGGCTGGGAGAGGCTGAGCCGCAGGTCCGCCTCGCGATGGAGGTGCTCGCGGCGCTCGGCCACACGCCGCGCCTCGTTCCGAGCGGTGGCGGATCCGACGTCAACGCGTTGATCCGCAACGGCTTCCCGGCGGTGAACCTCTGCAACGGGATGGTGGCCCCGCACACGCCCGACGAGCGGATCGCCGTGACGAGCCTCGAGCAGATGCTCGACGTCACGCTCGGGATCATCGACGCGGCGCGCGAGGCGACGTGAACGCCGGACAGGGCGGCCTCGGGCCGCCGATCCGCACGACGCAGATCCACCGGGGCGTGATCGTCAACCTGCGCAGCTCCGACTACCGCCGTCCCGACGGGACCGTGGTCACCCGCGAGGTTATGGACCACCCGGGCGCGGTCGTGATCGTCCCGGTCGAGGATGATCACGTGCTGCTGGTGCGCCAGCCGCGCGAGGCGGTCGAGGAGTTCACGCTCGAGCTGCCGGCCGGCAAGCTCGACGCCCCCGGCGAGGACCCGCTCGACTGCGCGCGGCGCGAGCTCGCCGAGGAGGTCGGCCGCGCCGCGGCCACCTGGCGTGACATGGGCGGCTTCTACACGGCCCCCGCGATCCTCACCGAGTTCATCCACTGCTTCATGGCCACCGACCTCTCGGAGGTCACCGGCGTGGCCGCCGACGAGGACGAGGCGATCGAGATCGTCGAGTGGCCGCTCCGTCGCCTCGGGGACGCGATCGACTCGGTGCGCGACGCCAAGACGCTGATCGGCCTCCTGCGGCTCGAGCGGGAGCTGCGCGCTGGCGCCTGACGACCCGTCCCGGTTCGACCTCGACGACGACGAGTACGACGAGGACGGCGACGAGCTCGATGCGGGGGACGAGGGTGGGGGCGTGCGCCGGGCGGCGGGGGTCGCGCTGCTCGCGCTCGGCCTGTGCGGCGCCGCCCTCGCCCTCGCCCTCGCCGGGCACCTCGGCGGCAAGAGCGCCATCCCGCCCCTGGTCTGCGCCCTCCTCGGGGCCGTGGCGGTGAGCGTGCTCCTCGCCGCGCGGCGCCGGGCGGCCGAGGACCCGGGCGCCGGGCGCGCCCTGGTCGTCCTCGGGGCCGGCATGGGCTTCGCCGCGCTCGCCTCGACCACCCTCCTCTGGGTCGTCTACTCCATCTCCTGACCCGCTCCGGGTCGGCGTCCCGACTACGGATCGCCCCGCGTGAACGCTGGTAGGTGCAGGCCCTTTCCGGTCGGGGTTCAATTGGGTCGACGGGCCAGGTCCAATTGGACGCCCCGGCGCGGAGCCCGGCGAAGCGCCGCCGACGCGTCACGGATGGGCTGGTGGGGCGGTGGGATGCCGAGCGGCGGGAGGAGGTCCATTCGGACCGGACGCCGAGGTCCAATGGGACGCCAGGCGGCCGCGGGTCGCGTCCGGATGAGGGGCCGGGGTGGTCCGTCCGCCTCCGTCCGAGCGGCGAACTAATGTTCGCAGGACGATGTCGACCGCGAAGGGATATCCGCGCTGGCAGTCGGCGCCGCCGACGCTGCCGCACATCGAGGCCCAGAAGGCTGCCCGCGACGCCCGGGCGCCCCGTGATCCCCTGGGGGCCGAGCCGGGCGGGCGCACGGTCTACCGCCTGCGCCCGCCGAGCGCCCCGGCGGCGGCCGCGGCCTCGCAGCGCCTGCGCGACATGCTCGACCCCGAGCAGCTCGCGGCCGTGGAGGGCGCACGCGGCAGGGTGCTCGTGCTCGCCTCGGCGGGTTCGGGTAAGACCCGCACGATCATCGCCACGCTGGCGCACCTGGTCGAGACGGGCACCCCGCCCGAGGCGATCATGCTGGTCACGTTCACCCGTCGCGCGGCGCGCGACATGATCGACCGGGCCGGCCGCGTCTCGCAGATCGACCTCGCCCCGGTCACGGCCGGCACCTTCCACGCGGTCTGCCGCCGCATCCTCGCCCGCTACGGACCCCTCGTGGGCCTGCCGTCGTCCTTCACCATCCTCGACGCCGAGGACCAGGCCCAGGTCGCCGCCATCTCCCGCGACGCCGTCCTGGCCGGGAGGCAGACGCGGCCCTCGTTGCCCAAGCCCGGCGCGATCGTCGGGTGGGCGTCGCTGGCGGCCGAGAGCGGCCGCACACTCGAGCAGGTCGTGACGGAGGCCAACCCCCGGCTCGGCGACCGGCTGGAGGACCTGCGCGCGATCGCCGACGGCTACGCCGAGCGCAAGCGCGCGATGGGCGCGGTGGACTACGCCGACCTGCTCGTGCTGACGGCGCGGCTGCTCGATGAGCATCCGCGCGTCCGCGCGCGCCTGGCCGAGACCTACCGCTGGATCCTGGTCGACGAGCTGCACGACACCAACCCCGTGCAGGCCCGCCTGGTGGAGGCGATCGCGGGGGAGGGGGGCAACCTGATCGCGGTGGCCGACCCCGACCAGTCGATCTACTCGTGGAGAGGGGCCGACCCGGAGGTGGTGCAGCGCTTCGCCGCCGCCCCGGGCACGCGGGTCTTCCCCCTGCAGACCAACTATCGCTCCACGCCCGAGGTGGTGGACCTCGCCCAGGCCACCCTCCCCGCCGGCAACCCGTTCGGCAAGCGCCTGCGCTCGGCCCGCCCCTCCTCGGGGGCCCGGCCCGTGATCGCCCACCTCGCCTCCGTGCAGGACGAGGCCCGTTTCGTGGTGCAGCGCATCGCCGACCTGATCACCGAGGGGCGTGCGCCGGGCGAGATCGCGGTGCTGTACCGCGCCCACCACCACTCGGTCGACCTGCAGCTGGCTCTCTCGGAGGCGGGCGTCGAGTTCGAGATGTTCTCGGGTGCGCGCTTCGTGGAGAGCGCCCACGTGAAGGACGTGCTGGCGTTCTGCCGCCTGCGGCACAACCCCCGGGACGAGCTGGCGTGGAACCGCGCCATGCGCCTGTTCGACCGCGTCGGTGAGTCGATCGCGGCCCGCACCTGGGCGCAGATCGGCTCCACTCCCGACCCCCTCGCCGCCGCGGCCGCGCTGCGCCCCACCGGCCCCGCGTCGGCCAGCCTGGCCCGGTTCGCGCAGACGGTCGCCCAGGTGGCCGCGCTGAGCCGGCCGGAGGACATCGTCCTGCTGGTGGCCCGCTCGGAGTGGTATCGCGACCACCTGCAGCGCGCGTACCCCAACTGGCGCGACCGCGAGGGCGACCTCGCCCGCCTGGCCGAGCTGGCGACGCGCTCGGCCGGGCTCGACCGCTTCCTCGGCGACCTCCAGCTGGCCGAGCGGGTCGAGGCCGACGAGGACGTCTCCGGTCCCGCGCGGCGCGTCGCCCTCTCGAGCGTGCACCAGGCGAAGGGCCTCGAGTGGCCGGTGGTGTTCGTGCTGCAGGTGGAGTCCGGCTCGTTCCCGTCGGGATGGGCCGTGAGCGAGGGCAACCTCGACGAGGAGGAGCGCCTGTTCTACGTCGCCGTGACGCGGGCGGCCGACGAGCTCTACCTCTGCCGGCCGATCGCCGCCCGCCGGCCCTGGGACACGGGGCCCGACGCGGTGGTGCTGAACTCCGGCCAGGGGTTCCTCGACCGCGATCTGGGCGGCCTGGTGGACGAGTGGTCGGTGCGCTGAGCCGCCGGCTCGCGGAGGGGGCCCACCGGTGATCGTCTCGCGCCGGGCGCAGGGTCTCGTGCTGGTGCGTCAGGTCGACCACCAGGACCAGTGCGCGCTGATCGCGGCCGCGTGGGGCAACGGCGATTTCGCGCGCATCGCGCCGTTCGGGCCCGTGGCGGAGGCCGCAGCCTGCCATGACGAGGGCTGGCGCGCCTGGGAGGAGTCGCCCGCGGCGCGCGACGGCGAGCCCGTCGGCTTCACCCAGATCGACCGCGGCGCGCACGTCGCCCTCTACCGCGCGGGCATCGCCGCCGCGCGGCGGCACGGACCGCGCACCGGTCTGCTGGTGAGCCTGCACGGCGCGGGCCTCTACGAGGGGCGCGGCGGCCTCGATCCCGGCCCGCCCACGCCTCGCGGCGATCGCGAGCCGGTGGTGCAGGCCTTCCTCGAGGAGCAGGACGCCGTCCAGGCGGGTCTGCGCGCGTCGATCGGGCCGGGCGCCGCCCTCGACGCCTGGGCCTGGGCCGGCTACCGGCTGCTGCAGACCTGGGACGCCCTCAGCATCCACCTCACGTGGCGCGGCCTGCTCGACGGCCGCCCCCTGACCCTGCCTCAGGTGCCCCGTGAGACCGGCGACCCCGGCCTCGACCTCCACGTGAGCCCCGACGGCGCCATGGGCTGCACCGTGGCCCCCTGGCCGTTCTCACGGCCGTCCGTGGATCTGCCGGTGCGTGCGCGGGTGCTCGAGGATCGTCCCTACTCCGGCGACCTCGACCTGCGCGAGAGCCTCGATGCCGCCCCGTGGGTCACCCTCGCCTTCAGGGTCCGGGCGCCCGGACCGGGGTGATCACGAGGGGGCGCCCCGTCCGCGCGGGCGCCCCCTCGGTCACGGCCGTCGTGCGGTGCTCAGTCGTCCTGGTACTTGAAGGAGACCGACAGGCGGCTCCGGTACTGGTCGATGGAGCCGTCGTCGTTGATGGTCACGTCCTGCTTGACCACCTCGGCGACGCGGAGGTCGCGGAGGGTCTTGGCGGCGGTGGCGACGGCGGAGGCGGTGGCGTCCTCCCAGGAGGCCTCGCTCGTGCCGACGATCTCGATGACCTTGTAGACGCTGTTGCCCATCGGGGGACATCCTTTTTCCGGGTCTGGACACGATGGCCCCGAGGGGCGTGACCCCAGTCTCACGAATGCGGTGGCACATGGGCAAGGGGGCGAGGGGGTCAGATGACGATGGTCCCCTCGGCGCGCAGCCGCTCCTGTGTCGCCGCGAGCCGCCGGCGCAGGTTGGCGTCCACCGGCAGCGCGATCTCCCCGCGCTCCGGGCTGCCGAGCACGAGCCCCGTGCCCTGCTGCAGCCGCAGGCCGGCGTAGGCGCAGCAGATCGCGTCGATCCGCGCCGCGTCGGCGATCGCCTCCCAGTCGTCCGGCGAGACGGCCGGCGTCCAGCCGTCCAGGTCGACCACGCCGGCGAGCAGCCGCCAGGCCTCCATCACGCCCGCCGTCCGCGCCCGCCCCACGCCCTTGGGCCGGTAGCGGGGCGCGCGCACACCGAGCCAGGCCGCCCGGTAGTCGGCGAGCTCGATCGGGGGAGCGTCCGGGGGCCGGCCCGCCTCCCATGCGATCTGACGCAGGACCTGATCGGGCAGCGCCTCCACCACCCGGCGCCCACCCCGCGCGAGACCGCCGGCCAGCGCCACCCCCCTCGCCCCGCCGAACACCGTCTCCAGCCGCCGGGCGGAGACCGGGAAGACGGGGACGTCGCACCACGACAGGACCGCCTCCGCGTCGCGACGGCCGCCGGTCGCGGGCACCGCGAGGGGGGCGTCGACCACGATCAGCGGCGCGCCCTGGGCCTCGGCCGCCGCGAGCACCTCGGAGTCGCCGCCGGCGTCCTCCAGGGCCCGCAGCCGCCCCGAGGGGTCGAGCCTCGCCGACGACACCAGGTCGAGGTGCGCGAGGAGGTGCAGTCCGGTGACGTCGGGCATCGCCGGGCACGCTACCTCGCACGGCCCGCGCTGGACGCGCGCGGCCAGGTCCCACTACGCTCCCTCGGATGATCCCCCGGCAGACGACCTCCCGGAGACCCGCATGAGCACGATCCTCCTGCTCGTCATCGCCCTTCTGGCACCCTGGGTCGTGCACCTCGCCGCCCCGCGCCAGCGGGCCCTCGCCCTGGTCGGCGTGATCGTGGTGTTCCTGCTCTACGGGATCTTCGCCGAGAACCCGGTGCTGGCGTGGGAGCTGTGGGCCGGGCTCGCCGCCGGGGTCCTCACGGTGCTCTTCCTGGCGGGCGGGGCCGTCTCATCGGGCCGCTCGCGCCAGGGCGGATCGCGCCGGCCGTCGCGCGATTCCGGCTTCGACGACCCGAACGAGCCCACCGGCGAGATCTGACGCCGGACCCTGGGGCGCGCGCCCTAGTGGAGCGTCAACCAACCTTCGCCGGGTTCTGGCTCGCTGGAAATCATCGCGGATGCTGCGTCCTCGGTCGAACGCATAGCCTCAGCTATGCGATCTCCCTGCGTCCTCGCCCCGCGGGATCTTCGCGGCCAGAACACCGGCAACGTTGGTGGACGCTCCACTAGGGGTCGGTGGGAGAGAGGTGGGCGGCGATCAGGTCGTCCGCCCGGTCGGCGTCCTCCAGGGCCCGCAGCCGCCCCGAGGGGTCGAGCCTCGCCAGCACCGAGCGGCGCGGAGACGACACCAGGTCGAGGTGCGCGAGGAGGTGCAGTCCGGTGACGTCGGGCATCGCCGGGCACGCTACCTCGCACGGCCCGCGCTGGACGCGCGCGGC
>LNEQ01000169.1 GCA_001464995.1 Actinobacteria bacterium Ga0077541 | reverse complement strand
ATCACCCTCGAGCAGGTGCCGATCGACGACACGGCCGACGCGGTGCAGCGCGTGCTGGCCGAGCGCGAGGCGGGCCGGGACTCGGGCGGGGCGGTGGACCTGATCTGGATCAACGGCGAGAACTTCGCCCTGGGCGTCGAGGCGGGCCTCTGGCTGGAGGACTGGGCGGGCCGCCTGCCGAACGCCGCCCTCCTCGACCCCGAGGACCCCTCGCTGACGTCCGACTTCGGCGTCCCCGTGGAGGGCCGCGAGTCGCCCTGGAGCCGCGCGGCGCTGGTGTTCGCGCACGACCCGTCGCGCCTCGCCGAGCCCCCCACGAGCGTCGCGGAGCTCCTCGACCACGCGCGGGCCAACCCCGGGCGGGTCACCTATCCCGCCCCGCCCGACTTCACCGGCTCGGCCTTCGTGCGCCTGGCCGTCCAGGAACTGGGCGAGGACGAGGCCCTGCGGCGGCTCGCGGAGGTCCGGCCGTTCCTCTACCGCGAGGGTCGCAGCCTGCCCAAGTCGGAGGCCGAGCTGAACCGGCTCTTCGGCGACGGCCAGGTGGACATCGCGATGAGCTACGACCCCGGCTTCGTGCTGTCGGGGGTCCGGGCGGGCACGTTCTCCGAGGCCGCGCGCCCGTTCGCCCTCGCGCGGACCCTGGTCAACACCAGCTACGTGACGATCCCGGCCAACGCGGCCAACCGCGAGGGCGCGGCGGTGGTGGCCGACCTGCTGCTCTCGCCGGAGCTCCAGGCGGTGAAGGCCGATCCGGAGGTGCTGGGCATCCCGACCGTGCTCGATCCGGCGCGCCTCGACCCCGCCGACCGGGACGCGCTGACGCGCGAGGCGCAGAGCCCGTACCTGCTCGGCCCCGACGCCCTGGGCGAGCCGCTCGCCGAGCTGCCCGCGGCCGAGGTGAGCCGCATCGAGGAGCGCTGGCTCACCGAGGTGCTGCGCTGAGCGGCCTGCGCTGCAGCGGGGTGGGGGCGAGCCCCGGCGGCGCGGTGGTGCTGCGCGGGGTCGACCTCGAGATCCCGACCGGCGGGCGTCTCGCGCTGGTCGGGCCCTCGGGCGCGGGCAAGACGACCCTGCTGCGGGTGATCGCGGGCCTCGAGCCCTCGGCCACCGGCCGGGTGGAGGCCGGTGGCCGCCCGCTCGACGGTCTGCCCCCCCACCGGCGGCCGATCGCGATGGTCTTCCAGGAGCCCCGGCTGCTGCCCAACCTCGACGCCGCCGAGAACGTCGCCTTCGCGCTGCGGGCGGCCGGGGTGGGGCGGCGCGAGCGGCGCGCGCGGGCCGACGCCCTGCTCGCCGAGGTCGGGCTGGACGGCCTCGGGCGCCGGGGCGTACGCGGGATGTCCGGCGGCGAGCAGCAGCGCATCGCGCTCGCCCGGGCCCTCTGCCCGGACCCGGGGCTGCTGCTGCTCGACGAGCCGATGGCGTCGGTCGATCCCGACCGGCGGGAGGGCCTGCGGCGGCTGATCCTGCGCCTGCAGGCGGAGCGGCGGGTGACGACCCTGATCGTGACGCACGACCGCGACGAGGCGGCCGAGATGGGGGAGGCGATCGCCCTGATGATCGAGGGCCGGGTCGTGCAGTGCGACACCCCGCGCAACCTCTTCCTGCGCCCCCAGACGCCGGCGGCCGCGCGCTTCTTCGGAACGCGCAACATCCTCGGCGGCGAGGTCGTGGACGGCGTGCTCGCCACCGAGGCCGGACCGGTGCCCGCGCCGGGTCCGGACGGGCCGGCGCGGCTGGCGATCCGGGCGGAGGGGATCGTCCTCGATCCGGAGGGGCCGCTGGAGATGACCGTCCGGGAGGCGGTCTTCACGGGCTCGGTGCTGCGGGTGCGCCTCGCGCGGGGCGACATGCGGCTGGAGGCCCGCCTTCCGCCCGACCCGAGCCCGTCGCCGGGGGACGCGGTGCGGGTCGCCGTCGCCCCGGGGGCCGTCTGGCGCTTCCCGGACGATGATGCGGTGCCGGCCCCCGGCCCCGGGGTCCTCCATCCCTGAGCGGTCGAGCCGCCGTGTGCGGACGCTGCTCGCGCTCGCGCCGGCCCTGCTGGTGGTGCTGGTGCTGTGGGGGGCGGGGCTCGTGGGGGCGGTGCGGTCGAGTCTCGGGGTGAGCCGCCTGACGGGCTGGTCGGCCGCCGACCTGGACGCCTATCGCGCGCTGGCGGACGACCCGGTGTTCTGGGAGTCGTTGTGGTTCACGCTACGGATCACGGTGATCGCGACGGCGCTCTCGCTGGTGGTGGCCGTGGCGCTCGCGGCCGTCCTGCGCCGCAGCGGGGTGGTCGCCCGCCTGCTCGCGTCCGTCCCGGTGCCCATGCCGCACCTGGTCGCCGCGGTCCTCGGCGTCCTCTGGCTCGGCCCGGGCGGGATCGCAGACCGCCTGCTCGGCGGGCTCCCGGTCGATCTGGTCCGCGATCCGGCCGGCATCGGCATCGTCCTGGTCTACGTCTACAAGGAGGCGCCCTTCCTCGCGCTGCTGGTGCTGGCGGCCTGGGGGCCGGCGGTGGCGGCCCGGGAGGAGGCCGCCGCCGTTCTCGGAGCCCGTCCGCTGCAGCGTCTGCGCTGGGTGGTGTGGCCGGCGATACGCGCGCCGCTGCTGACGGGGGCGGCGGTGGTGGCGGCCTTCGTCATCGGCGCCTTCGAGGTCCCCCTGGCCATCGGCCCGACGTCGCCGCAGACCCTGTCGGAGCTGGCGCTGTCGGCGACGCGCGAGGCGAGCCTGGACGGGCGCGCGACGGCCAGCGCCGTGCTGGTGATCGCGTCCGTGCTGGCGGTCTCGGTCGCCGCCCTCGCGGCGGCCGGGCTGCGGAGGCGCCATGAGTGAGCGGAGCCGCCTCGGTCGTGCCGGCGCCCTCGTGCTCATCGCCCTCGCGGCGCTGCTGCCGCCCCTCACGCTGCTGCTGCGCGCCGCGGCCGACGAGTGGCGCTCGCCTGCGCTGCTGCCCCAGCGCTTCGGCACCCGGGGTGTGGAGGAGGCCTTCGCCGACGCGTCGCTCGCGGGCGAGGCGATCCGCAACTCCCTGGTGGTGGGGGTGATCGTCACCCTGCTGGCGCTCGTCATCGCCTGGCCGGCGGCCCGCGTCATCGGCGAGCGCCGTCTCCGCCGGCCCGGTCCGGTGTGGGTGCTGCTCGGCCTCCCGCTCCTGGTGCCGCCCTTCGCCACCGGCTCCGGCCTGGCCGAGTGGTTCATCCGGATCGGCATCGCCGACACCCTCGCCGGGCTGGTCGTCGCCCACCTGGTCCCGGTGCTGCCCTACGTCGTCCTGATCCTGGCGAGCGGATTCGGACCGGACGTGCGCGACCTGGAGGAGGCCGCGTCGGTCAACGGCGCGGGCCCGCTGCGGCGCCTCGGCCTGGTGACGCTGCCCGCCCTCGCACCGGTGCTGGCGGTCGCCGCGCTCCTCGGCTTCCTCGTGTCGTGGAGCCAGTACGGCCTCAGCCTGGCCGTCGGCGGCGGAGTCCCGATGCTGCCCCTGCTGCTCGTCCGCAGGTCGCCTCCGTGCTCGGCCTGGTCTTCCTCGCCCCGGCCCTGATCGCCGCGGCCGCCGCGCTCCTGCTGATGGGCCCGCGCGGCCCGCGCGGACGCCATCCCGCCCGAATCGCCCCGGATGTGCGGGAGGCCGCTCACCCATTCGGGTGAGTGCCTGTTGCCCCATGCGAGACACCGGACGTAGCATGGGCCCGCTCGGGGGATCCCAGGGGGTGCGAGATGGGGGCGAGGACGGCGCAGGCGTCCGTGGCCGCGGAAGCGCGGCGGGCGGCGGCGGCCGACATCAACCTCCTGCGGCGCGCCGACGCCGCCGGGCAGCGCCTGTTCCGTGAGCTCGTCGTGTCGCGGATCGCGTGGTCGACCGTCTCGGAGGCCAGCCGGCTGATCGCCGTGGACGTGGTCGCCTTCTCGTTGCGCGCCCCCGGCTGCGCGCACCCGCCGCCCTGCAACCTGCACCACTGCCTCTCGCGACTCGAGATGAAGGCGGTGCTCGGCAACCGCGGGCCCCGGCTCCCGGGACTGAAGCTGGCGTCCGGCGGCGGCGTCGGCGGCCGGGTGCTCGCCACCGGAAAGCCGGTTGAGGTGCCGACATACGGCCTGGGACCTCGTGGCCGGTGAGGAGGGCATCCAGGCCCTCGCCGGCATCCCGGTGTCGTTCGCCGGTGAGGTGCGCGGCGTGCTGCACGTCGGGCTCCGTCGCGAGGGGGCCTTCAGCAACGGGACGATCGAGGCACTGACGCGCCTGTGCACCTACGCGGGAGCCGCTCTGGCCGCCGCGCGCGACCGCACGCGCGTCGAGGAGATCGCCGCGCTGCGCGAGCGCCGCCGGCTGGCCCGCGCGCTGCACGACGAGTTCGGCCAGCGGCTCTTCGGCATCGGCCTGACGGCCCAGCACGCGCGCGCCAGCGCGAGCGCCGGGCGCCCGGACCTGCTCGAGCACCTGTCGGCCCTGGAGCAGCAGATCACCACGGCCTCGGGCGAGCTGCGCGCCACGCTGCGCTCCTTCGACCGCCCGAGCGCCCCCGCCGGGGCGGTCGTCGTGAAGCTGCGCGAGGACGTGGCGGCCTTCTCGGCCCGCGCCGGAGTGCCGGCGCACCTCCTCGTCATCGGGGAGCCGGCGCCCATCGATGCCGGCCGCGAGGACCTGATCGTGCGGGCCGCCCAGGAGGGCCTGCGCAACGTGGAGCGCCACGCGGGCGCGCTCGAGGTCGTCGTCACGCTGGCGTTCGAGGGCGACTGGGTCGAGCTGGTGATCCAGGACGACGGTGTGGGCGCCGCGACACCCCGAGGCGGCTACGGCTTCGGTCTCGGGATGCTGCAGGAGGAGATCGCGCGCTTCGGCGGCGAGGCGCGCCTGCAGCGGGGCGAGGACCACGGGTGCACGATGAAGGCGCGGCTCCCCCTCAGGTGAGCCGCAAGCCGCACACCGTCGTCGTCGCCGACGACCACCCCATCGTCATCTCCGGAATGCGGCTGCTCCTGTCGGGCAGCCGCTTCTTCGAGCTGGTGGGGGAGGCGCGCAACGGCGCCGAGACCATCCTGCGCTGCGAGCAGTTCCGCCCCGACGCGCTGCTGCTCGACCTGCGCCTGCCGGACCTGCCGGCCGCGACCATCTGCACGCGCGTCAAGGAGCGCCACCCCGAGACCGCGATCGTGATCCTCACCGCGCACCCGGAGGAGATGGCGGTGCGCGGATGCCTGAAGGCGGGCGCATCGGCCTGCCTGTTCAAGGACGTCAACGAGCAGAACCTGCTGTCGGCGCTGATGCAGGTCGTGCACGGGCGCGCCGTGATCGACCCCCGTATCGCGGGCGCCATGCTGCCGCGCCGCGACGGCAACGGGACCTCGGGCGGCGGCCTCTCGGGCCGCGAGCACGAGGTGATGCTGCTGATCGCGCGCGGGCTCACCACGCAGGAGATCGCCGACCAGATCGGGCTCTCCCCGAACACGGTCAAGAGCCACTCGCGGTCGCTGTTCACCAAGCTCGGGGCCCACAATCGCGTCCAGGCGCTCGCCGTCGCCCAGGAGCGGGGCCTGATCTAACGCCGTGTCAGGACTGCACTAGTCCAGGCTCCTCGCGATCGCGCGGCCGAGGGCGCGCGCCTCCGCCGGCCGGGCGGCGATCGCCACCACCGCACGCCGGGGGCCGCCATCGACCACGGCGAGGGTGTAGCCGGGCGCCCGGAAGAGCGTCACCGGCACGCCGCCGACCCGATCGCGACCGCTCGGCGGGATGCCGATGAGGCGGATGACATCCGCCGGGACGTCCGGGGGGGATGCGCCCGGCACGGCGGCGACCCCGAACAGCAGGGCCGTGCGGCCCGCCCGCCGGGCCGTCGCCGTCTGGATCGCGTAGTCCGACGCCGGGCCGTCGACGCCGTTGAGGATCGTGTTCCGCAGCCGCCACACCAGCGAGAGCCGATAGGAGCCGGGGGCGACCGGGCGCACCATGTAGCCCGTGACGGTCGCCGGGATGACGGTGACGGCGGGCGCCTCCACCGGTCGTCCGGGGGTGGTGGACGAACCGGGGGAGGCGCCCGCCGGAGGGGTGGTCGTGACGCCGTCGTCCCCCGTCGCCGAGAGGACGATGGCGCCCATGAGGACGACCACGACCGCGGTGATCACCGCCGCGATGCCGGCGCGCCCGCTCATGCCGCCGGGCATGGCACCACGGGCCCGAAGGGGCGATCGGCCCGTGGTGCCATGGTGGGCGCCCTACTCCGGCAGGGAGTAGGCCACGACCGAGGCCTTCTGCTCGGGGGTGGTCGCGAAGCCGGCGCCCGCGACGATCACGTCCTCGGCGATCGCCGGGGTCGAGTTGGACTGGGCCGGAAGCTGCTGGGTCCAGACCTCGTCGCCGGTCGCCTTGTCGAAGCCGTGCATGACTCCGTCGAACGTGACCGTGACGACCACGTCGTTGACGACGGTCGCGCCGCCGTAGTTCATCTGCCCGAGGTCCTTCTTCCAGATCTCCTCGCCGGTCGCCGCGTCGAGGGCCAGCATCTCGCCCCCGGCGGTCGCGAAGTCGCAGAGCTCGGAGCCCTCGGTGAAGTTGGCCTGCTTGTTGTAGACCGAGCAGAGGTTGTTGACCGGGACGTAGATGACCCCCTCGGAGACCGACATGGCGGTCTGCACGCCCCCGAGCCAGCCGGGGTAGACGGTGACCGGGAAGGTCGTGAACGGGGCGTTGCGGTCGGGGCCGTCCTCGTCGGCCTTGCCACGGCCGTCGGCGGCGCCCGCCTCGGGCGTGTGCAGGCCCACGTCCTTCTGCCAGATCAGCTCCTGCGTCTCGCGGTTGAGGACGTAGACGGTGCCCATCTTGCCGCCGAGCACCACGACCGGGGTCTCCTCGCCGTCGATCGTGACGTCGGTCAGGATCGGGCCCAGGTGCAGGTCCCAGTCGCGCAGGTCGTGCGGCAGCGCCTGCCAGTGCCACTTGAGCTCGCCGGTCTCCCCGTCGAGGACGACCAGGCTGTTGGTGTAGAGGTTGTCGCCCGGGCGGCTCGTGCCGTTGGGGAACTCCTTGGTCCCCGGCCACGGCCCCGGGTTGGCGACCGCCATGTAGATGTCGCCGTTCTCATCGACGGACGGCGTCTGCCAGAGGCCACCGCCGGTGTTGAGCTCGGGGTCACCCCAGAGATCGTCGGTGGTGGTGTCGAACTGCCACTTCTCCTCGCCGGTGGCGAGGTCGAGCGCGTACACGATGCCCTTGCCGCCCCCTCCGTAGAAGTTGGCGAGGGACGCCCCGGGCACGCTCGAGATGATCACCGTGTCGTTCCAGACCAGGGGGGCCATGTCCACGCCCTCGCTCGACTGGCGGATGATCTCCTTCTCCCACTTCAGCTCGCCGGTGGCGGCGTCCAGGGCGAAGGCGCTCGTCGCGGTGCCGCCGACGACCATGCCGCCGCCGATCGCCACCCCGTTCGGGCCGGTCGTGGGCTTGTCGAACTTCTTCTCCCACTTGACCTCGCCGGTGGCCCGGTCGACGGCCATCACGTTCGAGCCGATGTCCTGGAGGTAGACCGTGTCATCCGTGACGACGGGGTTCGCCGAGAACACGCCGAACGTGCTCTCGCCGGTGAGGGGCACCGACCACGCCTCCTGGAGGCTCGCGATGTTCGAGGCGTTGATCTCGCCGGCCACCTCGCGGGTGTTGGCGTAGTTGCCGTTCGGGGACGGGAAGGCCGAGGCGGCCTCGGTCACCTCGGTCGGCGTCCCGGCGGGGAAGGCCGCGCCGGCCGGGTCGTCGCCGTCGTCGCCGCACGCGGCGGTCGCTCCGATGACGGCGATGCTGAGCGTCGCCGCGATGAGTGCCGCAGCCTGCGGGCGCCCACGGCGCGGTACGGGGATTCTGCCATCGGGTGTCTCCGGGGTCCGGGGGAGAGGATCGTGGCGACGCTATGGCCGGGTCGTGGCCCGGCGAGACCCCGGATCGCCCCGATCGTGCTGCCGGCACCGCATCGGACGGGCGAGATCGCCGTCGCTGCGCGGTTCTCGCTCGGCTCGCGCCGCCCCCCGGGCCATCGTCCGTTCGGGTGAGAGCCTCACCCGAACGGACTGGCCCTGCGGGGCTACTGGATGCTGCGCACGAACGCCACGACGTCCGCGAGCTCCTGGCCCTCGACGAGCCCGGCCGGCATCGGGCTGCGGCCCTGGACGACCGTGGTGCGGATGGTCGCCGCCGTCAAGCTTCGGGCCGACGTACTTGCGGGTGCCGAGGCCCGCGTGGCACGTGTCGCAGCTGCGCACGAAGACGACCTTCCCGGCCGCGACCCGGCCGGGGACGACCGGGGCCGTCTCCGTGGGCGCGGTCGTCGCCGGCGCGGTGGTGGCAGGCGTGGTCGCCGGAGGGGGCGCGGACGCCGCAGGCTCGTCGGCCTCGTCGGAGTCGCCGCAGCCGGCCACCGCCAGCCCGGCGCACGCGACCGCGGCGGCGAGCGCCGCGGTCGCGCGGGACCGGCCTCTCACGGGGTGATCGTCACCTTCACGACGCCGTCCTCCTGGTTGGAGAAGAGCGGGTAGGCGTCCTCGATCTCGTCCAGCGAGAAGCGGTGGGTCACCAGCTGGCTCAGGTCGAGGCGGCCGATCTTCACCAGGTTCATCAGCGACTGGAGGCGCTTCTTGCCGCCGGGGCAGAGCGTGGTGCGGATGTCGATGTCGCCGATCCCGTAGATGAACGGCTCCAGCGGGATCGTCACCTTGTCGCCGTAGACGCCGAGCGAGGAGACCATCCCCGCCGGCCGCACCGCCTTGAGGCAGTTCTCGAAGGTCTCCTGGATGCCGAGCGCCTCGATCGCGACGTCGGCCCCGCGGCCCTCCGTGAGCGCCTTCACCTTCGCGACGGGATCCTCCTGCGTGTAGTCGATGACGACGTCGGCGCCCATCGTCCGGGCCATCTCGAGCCGCTTGGGGTTCGAGTCGACCGCGATCACGAGGCCCGCCCCGCGCAGCCGGGCGCCGGCCGTGGCGCAGAGGCCGATCGGCCCCTGGGCGAAGACGACGACCGAGTCGCCGAGCTGGACGTTGGCCGTCTCCACGGCCGAGATGCCCGTGGTGGCGATGTCGGTGACGAAGAGGACCTCCTCGTCGGAGAGTCCCTCGGGGATCTTGGCGAGGTTCACCTGCGCGTAGGGCACGCGGAAGTACTCCGCCTGGACCCCGTCGATCGAGTTGCCGAGGCGCCAGCCGCCGATGATCCCCCACTGGTCCTCGTAGCCGGCGCACTGCGACGTGTCGCCCGCCTGGCAGAAGTAACAGGACCCGCACGGGGTGATCGCGCCGACGACGACCCGGTCCCCGACCTCGTAGCCGGACACGGCCTCGCCGAGCTCGTGGATGACGCCTGCGGGCTCATGGCCCACGACCCGGCCGGGCGCGACCGGGTACTCCCCGCGCCAGATGTGCGAGTCGGTGCCGCAGATCGTGGTCGTCGTGACCTTCACGATCGCGTCGGTGGGGCCGCAGCGTGGCATCGCGACCTCCTCGATGTGGATGTCGCGCACATCCTTGAAGACGGCCGCCCTCATCGTCTCGGGCATCGTTCTTCCTCCATCGTGGGGGGGTGGGTGGTCACCGCGAGCCTCCTGCGCCGCCCCGGCAACGGCAACGCCGATCTCGGCCGCCCGCCCGCCCGCCCCGCACGCCCGGTTCCACGGGATCCCGCATGCCGAGCGGCGTCCGGCCTCGCACCCGCCCGGAAGGCCCCCCTCACCCGTTCGGGTGAGGGGGCGCGCCTGCGCGCCTCAGCCGCCGCCCGGCGGCACGTCGACCAGGTGCCGCGACTCCTCCGGCACCAGATCGATGTGGTCGGGGTGGCGGCGGATCCAGGCGGCGAGGAAGGGGCACATCGGCACCGCCCGCAGGCCCCGTACGCGCACGTCCGCCAGCGCCTCGCGCGCGAGCGCCCCCCCGACGCCGCGGCCGCGGAAGGAGTCGTCCACGTCGGTGTGGACGAAGACGACCACCCCCTCCTCGGAGCGGTAGGCCGCGAACCCCGCCAGCACGCCGTCGGCGAGCGCCTCGTAGCGCTCGCTCTCGGGAACGTGACGCACCGCGATGGATGGATCGGCGCTCACGGCACCTCCCGGCCGGTCAGGTCATCGCCGCCAGCACCTCCGCGCTCGGCGCGACGGTCGCGAACGACGCCCCGAGTATGCCCAGGGCGGCCTCGTGTGCGCCAGCCCCCATCATGCTCGCCACCGCGTCGTCGAGCACGACCACCGAGAAGTCGCGCACCGACGCGGCCACCGTCGTGGCGAGCACGCACGAGTTGGTGTTGACGCCCGCGATCAGCAGGGTCCGCCGGCCCATCGATCGCAGCACGAACTCCAGATCGGTGCCGACGAAGCAGTCGTAGCGCTTCTTGGTGTCGATCACGACGTCGCCCTCGGCGAGGACGCCGGGCATCAGCTCGAGCCCCGGCAGCCCGATCAGGTTGTGCTCGGCGATGGCCGTGCGGGTGCTGCCGGGCCGGCCGGACTGCAGCGCCCAGTAGGGGTTGGAGAGGATCTCCTGCCGGTCGCGGTAGGCGGTCACCAGGTGCACCACCGGCACGCCGAGCGCGCGGAACGCGGCCAGCATGGGCACGACGCGCTCCATGAGGGCGGCCGAGTCGTCGGCCGGCAGCGGCAGGGTGGCCACGGGCGGGTCGAGGTGGCCACGGTGCAGGTCGATCGTGACCACGGCCGGGTCGGTCAGGGCGGGGAGCGCGGTGTCGGTCAAGGGGTCCTCCGTGGGATCGTGGGGCGTCAGCGGTTGGCGGCGATGATCAGGACGCCGGCCATGGCGAGCGCCGACCCGGTCCACTGCAGGCGGGTCAGTCGCTCGCGCACGACGGCGGCCGCGATGGCGGCGGTGACGATCGGATAGGTCGAGCCGAGCACGGCGGCGATGCTGAGCGGGCCACGTGAGGAGGCGGAGGTGAACGTCAGCACCGCCAGCGCGTCGAGGATCCCGGCCGCGGCGATCACGACGAGCGCCGTGCGCGGCGGGCGCAGCGACATCCCCATGGCGACGGCCGCGACGGCGACCAGGGGGATCGACGCCGTCCGCGCGCCGAGCACGGTCCACAGCGCCCCGCCCTCCGCGGCCAGATCGAGGAAGACGTAGAAGGTGCCGAAGCCGCACGCCGCGAGCAG
>LNEQ01000168.1 GCA_001464995.1 Actinobacteria bacterium Ga0077541 | reverse complement strand
CTGGGGCTCAGAGGTCTGCCGCGCTGCCGCGTCGCTTTGTCGGCGTCTTGACGCGCCCCGGTGTCGCGCCCGCACCCACCTGAGCCCCCCTCTGGTGCCAGTCGCTCATGAGGCGAAGGTAGGCGGCCTCGGCCTGCCGGGCCAGCTCGCGCTCGGCCTCGTGCTGGGCACGCGGGGCGAAGACGCGCTCGGGGTGCCGGCGCCCGCGTTGGCGCTCGGCGCCGGTCATGAGCTCCAGCCGTCGTAGCTTCTCGCGCGTCAACGAGGGGCGGGCGAAGGCGTAGTCCTCGTTCTTGGTGAGCATGTGCCAGCAGATCACCGCCAACTTGCGGGCCACCGCGACGGTGGCCACGTTGGCCCCGCGACGCGCGCGCACGCGCTCGTGGAAGGCCCGCAGGGGCCCGATCGTGCGCCCCAGGTGCCAGGCAGCCTCGACCAGCACGTGGCGGGCGTAGCCGGGGCCCTGCTTGGAGATCCGTCCGTGGCGGGCGGGACCCGGCCCCGACTGGGCGACCCGCGGATCCAGGCCCAGGTAGCCCACCAGGTGCCGGGCACTCGGGAACCGTGCGATGTCCCCGATCGCGGCCATCAACGAGCAGGCGGTGACGGCGTTGACTCCGGGAATCGTGAGAAGGCGCCGCATCTCGGGCGAGCCCAGCACGCGGCGGGCGATCTCGGCCTCGACGATCGCGATCTCGCCGTCCATCAGATCGATCTGGCGCAGGCAGCCATCGATGGTGAGACGCTCGTCGGCCGGAAGCGTGAGCGCGGCGAGCCATGCCCGGCCCCCGACGCCGAACACATCGCTCACCGGCGGGCGACCGATCAGCCCCCGGTAGAGCACCGCGTGGATCTGGTTCTTCTCGCGGGTGCGCTGATGTACGAGCTGCATCCGGCGAGAGACCAGGCGCCGATGAGCGCGCGTGGCCTCATCGGGCGCCCAGACCTCGGCAAGGAAGCCGCTGGCGCAAAGGCGCGCGAGCAGAGCGGCGTCGATGCGATCGGTCTTCGCCCCACCGTGGGCGGCGGCCCGCACCGCCTTGGGATCGGCGAGCACCACCTGCCCGACGTGGAGCTCGATGACGCGGGCGATCGCAAGGGCGTTGGCGGTCGCCTCGAGAACGACGGTAGCCTCATCTGCGACCTCGCGTGCCCAGGACTCGAGTACCGACGGGTTCGTGGCGATGCGCCCGCCCGCGCGCACCTGGCCGGCCTCGGCGATGGCGACCTCGCAGTAGTCGCGATGCACGTCCAGCCCGATGTAGATCACGCTCCACCTCCTTCTCGGCGACGGGCGAGGGCACGGCGGGCATGACGACATCTACGGATCCGTGCTCACGGCACACCCGGGCACGTCGCAGGGGCGGCCAACTACAAAAACCGGGCTCGTAGCCCATAGAAGCGACGGCCTCCTCCCGAGCCCCTGTCCCGGAGATCACCCCCGACGCCAACGCGCCGGCGACCTCCGGGCCACCGGGCTCGGGGACATCTTCATGCCCCTACAAGGGCGCTCGCCTGCAGGCCGCGACGGTCCTCGAGGCCCACGTCTTCGGCTCCGGCGCCGATCGCTCTGTGGGATGGACGTGGGATGAACGCCAGATGGGGCTCGACCTCGATGCCCGCTAGAACGAAGAAAGCCCCCGATTTACGGGGGCTTTCCAGAGAGCGGATGATGGGACTCGAACCCACGACCTTCTGCATGGCAAGCAGACGCTCTAGCCAACTGAGCTACATCCAGTGTACCGACCCGCGCCCGGCGGCTCAATCGGGCGCGCCCCTGACGATCGTCGTGAGAAACTGCGCGCCGTGACCGCCGACGACGTCATCGACCGCCTCGCGCCGCTGGCCGACGATGCGCGCGCGGTGTTCGTGCGGCGGGTGCTCGGCGTCGCCCCGGGCAACTACGGCGAGGGCGACATCGTGCTCGGCATCCCGATGCCCACGCTGCGCAGCGTGGCGCGGACCGCCCGCGGACTTCCGCTCGACGAGGTCGCACGACTTCTGGAGAGCCCCGTGCACGAGCACCGGATGACCGCCCTCGTCATCCTGGTGGAGCGCCACCGGCGGGCGGCGCGCCGCGATCCGGCCGGCGCGGCCGTGCTCGCCCGCTTCTACCTCGACCACCGTGCCGGCGTGGACAACTGGGATCTCGTGGACGTCAGCGCCCCCGACCTCGTCGGCGGGGAGCTCCTGGCCGGGCGACGCCAGGCCCTCGAGGATCTCGCGGCCTCCGAGCGCCTCTGGGACCGCCGGATCGCGATCGTCGCGACGTACGCGCTGATCCGCGCGGGCGAGTTCGGTACGACCCTCGCGCTCTGCGAGCGCTTCCTCGACGACCCCCACCACCTGATGCACAAGGCCTGCGGGTGGATGCTGCGCGAGGTGGGCAAGCGCGACGAGGACGTGCTGCTCGACTGGGTCGAGGAGCACCGGCACGCGATGCCGCGGACGATGCTGCGTTACGCGCTCGAGCGGATCGGCCCGGACCGCCGGGCGGCGCTCATGGCGCCCGCCTGAGCGACCCTCAGGCGGACTGCCAGGGGTCGGTGTCGGTGTCGGCGAACCGGACCTCGACGCGCTCGGGCGCGAGGGCCTTCTCCAGCACCTTGCTCCAGCGCCTCAGCGCGATCCGCTCGGCGCGCGCGTGCGACAGCGTCACCAGGGGCAGGCCCTCGGCGCGGTCGGCGTCGTGGTACTTGAGATCGCTGGTGACGTAGGCGTCGGCGCCGGCCTCGCGGGCGTCGCCGATCAGAGAGCCGCCGGAGCCCGTGCAGCACGCCACCCGCTCCACGGTCGTCCAGGGATCGCCGGCGTAGGACACCGGCGCCCCGTCGAACCCGGTGGTGACGCGCTCCACCAGGTCGGCGAGCGTCGTCGGCCGCACCCGACCGATGCGCCCGAGCCCGCAGGAGGGGTGCGACGCGCTCGGGCGCAGCGGCGCGCAGCCGGTCATCCCGAGGATCTCCGCCATCACGTCGTTGAGCCCGCCGCGGGCCGCGTCGAGGTTGGTGTGGGCCGCGATCACGGCGATGCGCGACTCGGCGGCCTCCAGCACCAGCTCGCCGGCGGGCGCGTCGGTGACCGAGGAGAGCGACGGGAAGATCACCGGGTGGTGCGTGAGGATCGTGTCGCAGCCGAACTCGCGCGCCTCGCCCAGCACCTCGTCGCGCAGCTCGAGCGCGACGAGCACGCGGCGCACGGGCTGATTGTGGCGCCCGACCAGCAGGCCGACGTTGTCCCACTCCTCGGCGAGCGCGGCCGGCGCCAGGCGCTCGAGCGCTCCGAGGATCTGGGCGACGAACATGGGCCCATCGTAGTCGGGTCGGGGGGCTACGCGGTGGCGTGCGCCTTCCCCGCCAGGTGCGCGGGCACCTCGGCGTAGTGGTCGAACTCCATGGTCGAGTCGCCGCGCCCGCCGGTCATGGCCCGCAGGTCGTTGGCATAGCCGAGCATCTCGGCCATCGGCACCTCGGCGCGGATGATCTCGTCGTGGCCGCGGGCCTCCATGCCGAGCGGGTGGCCGCGGCGGGAGTTGAGGTCGCCCATCACGTCGCCCACGTGCTCGGCCGGCACGGTCACCTCGACGCGCATGATCGGCTCGAGCAGCACCGGGCCGGCCTGGGCGAGGGCGGCCCGCACGCCGAGCGACCCGGCGATCTTGAACGCCATCTCCGAGGAGTCGACCGGGTGGTGCTTGCCGTCGTAGAGCGTCACGCGCACGTCGACCACCGGGTAGCCGCCGAGGTCGCCCTGCTTCAGGGCCTCGATCACGCCCTTCTCCACAGCCGGGATGAAGGCGCGCGGGACGGCGCCGCCCACCACCTTGTCGACGAACTCGAAGCCGCCGCCGCGCGGCAGGGGCTCCACCCTCAGCCAGCAGTCGGCGTACTGGCCCCGGCCGCCGCTCTGCTTCTTGTGCTTGCCCTCGGCCTGCGCCTCGCGCGTGATCGTCTCATGGTAGGGCACGTGCGGCGGGGCGAGATCCATGGCGACGCCGAAGCGGCGCTCGACCCGGCCGGCCACCACCTCGACGTGCATCTGCGACAGCCCCGACAGGATCAGGTCGCCGGTCTCCTCGTCGTGGTGCAGCTCGAGGGTGGGGTCCTCGTCGATCATCCGCCGCAGCGAGGCGTTGAGCTTGTCCTCGTCGGCCTGGTCGTGCGCGGTGACGGCGAAGCTCATCAGCGGCGTGGGGAGGTCGATCGGCGGGAACTCGACCGTCGTCTCCCCGGTGACGAGCACATCGCCGGTCAGGACCTCCTTCAGCTTGGCGACTGCACCGATGTCGCCGGGCCCGATCTCCTGGATCGGCACGTGCTCCTTGCCCTGCAGCGTGAAGAGCTGGCCCACGCGCTCCTTGTGCGCCGTCCGGACGCACGAGGCGTGGCTGTCGGCGGGCAGCACGCCCGAGAAGACCCGCATCAGGGTGATCCGCCCGCTGAACTGGTCGGCGAGGGTCTTGAAGCAGAGCGCGACGGCGGGGCCGTCGGCGCTCGCGCCGGCGGCCGCGGGCGACGGCAGGGCCTCGACGATCAGGTCGAGCGCGCGGTCGACGCCGACGCAGCTGCCCGCGGCGGTGCAGACGACGGGCGACAGGCGCCCCTCCGCGACGCCCGCCAGGAGCCCGCCGATCAGCTCGTCGGTGGTGATCTCCTGGCCCTCGAGGTACTTCTCGATCAGGGCGTCGTCGCGCTCGGCGACCACGTCGATGAGGTGCTCGCGCGCCGCCTGGGCCGGTCCGGCGAGGTCGTCCGGGATCGGCCCGGTGACGCCCGCGGTGGCGCCGTCGGCGTAGGTGGTGGCGGTCATCGACACCAGGTTGACCACCCCGGTGAAGCCCGCCTCGCGGCCGACCGGGATCTGGATGGCGACCGCGCCCGGCGCCAGCTCGGCGAGCCCGGCGAGCACCAGGTCGAAGTCGGCGCGGTCGCGGTCGAGCATGTTGACCACGATCGCCCGGGGCAGCCCCAGGTCGGCGGCTCGCTGCCACAGGCGCTCGGTCTGCACCTCGATCCCGGAGGCGCCGTTGATCACCATCAGGGCCGCGTCCACCGCGCGCAGGGCGGCGAGGGTGTCGCCCTGGAAGGACGCCTCGCCGGGGGTGTCGATCAGGTTCACCTTGACGCCGTTCCAGGTGAGGTGGCAGAGCGCGGCCGAGACGCTCATGCCGCGCTTTCGCTCGTCCTCGTCGAAGTCGCAGACGGTGGTGCCGTCGGTGACGCGCCCGAGGCGCGTCGTGCTTCCCGCGGCGAAGAGCATGGCCTCGACCAGGCTCGTCTTGCCGCTCCCGCGGTGCCCGAGCACCGCGACGTTCCGCAGTTGGGAGGGGTCGGGGTGCGCCATCACATCGTGCCTTTCCTCACAAGGCCGGGAGACGCAGTCTCACCCCTCAACTAGTCCTGGTCAACCTCGCCATCCCCTTGCAGACGTCCCTTCAGGCGGAGGATCGCCTTGGTGTGGAGCTGGCTCACGCGGCTCTCGGTGACGCCCAGGACGTCGCCGATCTGGCGCAGCGTCAGGCCGTCGTAGTAGTAGAGCGCGACGACGATCTTCTCCCGCTCGGGGAGCCGCGCGATGGCGTCGGCGAGGGTGTCGCGCAGCTCGGTCACGTCGAGCAGGTCGGAGGGGTTCGTCAGCCGCGAGTCGCCGATCGTGTCGATCAGCGTGAGCGACTCGCCGCCCGAGGAGACGCTCCAGGTCTCGTCGAGGGCCACGATCGACGAGTTGGAGATCTGGGTGATCGCGGCGCGGAAGTCGTCGAGCTCCATTCCGAGGGCCGCGGCCAGCTCCTCCTCGGTCGGGGCCCGCTGGAGGCGGTGCTCGAGCTCGGTCGCCTTGCGCTCGATCTCGCGCGAGCGCGCGCGCACGGAGCGCGGGACCCAGTCGAGCGAGCGGAGCTCGTCGATGATCGAGCCCTTGATGCGCGAGACGGCGTAGGTCTCGAACTTGACCTGCCGGTCGGGGTCGAAGCGCTCGACGGCGCCGATCAGGCCGAGGAGTCCGTACGAGATCAGGTCGGTCTCCTCCACGTGGGCGGGGAGATGGCTGTTCATGCGGCCGGCCACGTACTTCACCAGCGGGGCGAAGGTCAGGATCAGGCGGTCGCGGGCGGCGGGATCCTTGTGCTCCTTGTACCGCCGCCAGAGCATGCGGAGCTCTTCCTCACCCTGGGCGGCCCCGGCGCTCCCGCGTTTGAACGCGTCCCAGGTCACGGCGTGCCTATCGGTCGATGGAGCATCGGATCAGTCTACCTTTCGCCTACCGACGGCCCGGCGGGCGCGAGTCGAGCCACATGGCCAGGAGCACGTCCAATGCGGCCAGGACGGCGAGCGCGCCGGCCATCCAGATCGCGAGCGACGTGTTCTCGTCGCCCCCGTTCAGCACCAGGCCCACGAGGATCGTGCCGCCGAACCAGACCAGTGCCCGGGGCAGGTGGAGCGTGTAGGCGTGACCGAGCCCCGGCAGCAGCAGACTGAGGACCACCGCGATCACCATCGCCTTCCGCCCCACCGGGCGGCGGCGGGTCCGCAGCCACTTCACGCGGCCACCGCCTCGCCCTGGCGCGCCCAGGCGACCGGGCCGCCGAAGGCCTCGCGCGCCACATCCAGGGCCTCCGCACGGTCGAACTCGGGCGAGCAGTGCACGAGCAGCAGGCGCCCGGCGCCGGCGCGCGCGGCGATCCCGCCGGCGTCGCGCGCGTCGAGGTGCGGGACGCCCTCCGGCACGCGCCCGGCGCCGAACGAGCACTCGCACACGAGGACCTCGCACCCGCGCGCCAGCTCCACGAGCGCGTCGTTGGGCCCGCAGTCGGCCGAGAAGCAGATCGCGCGTCCCCCGTGCTCGAGCCGGACCGCGTGCGTGGGCGGCAGGTGCGGCACCTCACGGTGCCGCAGCACGAGCCCGTCCCCGAGGTCCACCTCGCCGCCGCCGGCCGCGAGGTCGCGGAACACGAACGCGCGGTCCCAGCCGTCGGAGCCCGAGAAGGCGACCAGGCGCTCCCGCAGCCCGGGCGGCCCGTGGACGGTCAGCACCCGCCCGGCCCCGGGGCCCCACACCATGTAGACCCGCAGCGCCATCAGGTCGACGCAGTGGTCGGGGTGCAGGTGCGTGATGACGAGCGCGTCGAGGTCCTCGGGTGCGATCTGTCGCTGCAGGAGGTTCAAGGTGCCCGACCCCAGGTCGATGGCCACGGACCGCCCGGCGGCGGTCACGAGGTAGGAGCTCTGCGCCTCGCCGGGCGCGGAGTAGGCGGCACCGACCCCGACGGGGACGATCCGGAGGCGGGGATCGTTCACGTGCCTGCTGATCGCCCACGCATCGGCGGCCATGCTATACCGCTGCGATGGCCCGATCGCCGATGCGCCACGCTCTCGCCGTCCTGCTCGCCGTCGTCGCGGCGCTGGCGCTGTCGGCATGCGGCGGCTCCGGAGGCGGTGAGGACCTCTCGGAGGGCCTCGGCCCCCAGGAGCTGCTCGACCGCTCGGCCGCCGAGGCGGCCGAGCTCGAGTCGTTCCGCATCGCGGTCGACGCCGAGGGGACGATCGATCTGGGCGCGGCGGCGTCCGGGGCGGCCGGCGGCCTTCTGAACGGCCCGCTCTCGCTGTCGGGCGAGGGCCCGGTGCAGCCCCCCGACCGCGCGTCGCTCGACACGCGCATCGACCTGGCCGCGTTCTCGCCGCAGGTCAACCTGACCCGGGTCGGCGACGAGGTGTTCGTCGGCGCGCTCGGCCAGGACTTCCGGCTCGCGCTGCCCCCCGAGCAGGTCGCGCTCTTCGACTTCGGGGCGCTCTACCCCACCCTCGCCGGCTGGATGACCGACCCCGTCGATGCCGGCCGGGAGGAGATCGACGGCGTCGACACGGTCAAGGTGACGGGTGGGATCGACGCCGCCGCGGCCTTCGGCGACCTCGGCCCGCTGCTCGGGTCCGACGCGGCCGCGACGCCGGCCGATGTCGAGCAGGCGCTGCGGGAGGGTGTGGTCGAGGCGTGGATCGGCACCGAGGACCTGCGCCCCCGGCGGGT
>LNEQ01000167.1 GCA_001464995.1 Actinobacteria bacterium Ga0077541 | reverse complement strand
ATCCCGCTGGCGAGCACGCCCTACGGCGCCCCGGGGCCGGTGCGGTACCGGATCGTCGACGGGCCCGACCACGGCACCCTCGACCAGGCGACCGGCGGGGCGCCCTTCGCCGGACCCGCGGTCGTCTACACGCCCGACGCGGGCTACAGCGGCGCAGACGCCTTCTCGTTCGTCGCGGTCGACTCCACCTCCCCCTTCCCGGTCACGGGGTCGGCCCCGCGGGCCACGGCGTCGATCACGGCCGCGGCACCGTCGATCACCATCTCGGGGGCCCCCGCCCAACTGATCGCCGGCACCGGCGCGCAGCTGTCGGCGGTCGTCGCGTTCGCCGGCGGCGGGGTCACCTGGAGCGCCAGCGCCGGGTCGATATCGCCGGGCGGGCTCTACGTCGCGCCCGCCACCCCCCCTCCGGGCGGCGTCGTCACCGTTCGCGCCACCAGCGACACTGTGAGCGGCCTGGTGGCCGAGGCGACGATCGCCATCACCGCCGCCCCGCCCGCCGCGCCGGCGCCCGTGCCCACCGCGGCCGCCGCCCCCGCGGCGCCGGCGGTGAAGCTGATGTCGAAGCTGACCTTCGCGCGCGCCGGCGGGCGGGCGGTCATCGCCACCCTGACGACCGGCCGCCGCGCCGGCCGGATCACGGTGACGATGACCAACGGCCCCCGGGTGGTCGGGCGATGCGGGGCCCGGGTGACCGCCAACCGCACCGTCTCGTGCCGGATCGTCGTGCCCAAGCGCTTCCCCATCGCGCGGACGCGGGCCACCGCGACGATCGCGTTCGGGGGCAAGGTCGCCGCGGTGCGCCGGGCGACGCTCGCCCCGCCCGCGCGGAGGGGCTGACCCGCCCCGCACGCCTCCCTCGGGACCAGATCAGGCCCCGGCGGACCCCGGCGATCCGGCGCGCAGCCGCCGCCGGCCCGCCCGGGCCACCGACAGCAGGCGGCGCGTGGCGAGCGTGCCGACGAAGTACGGGTCGAGCGGAGAGGGGTCGAGCATCCATCCCGGCGCCGCCAGGCCCCTGGCAACGCGGCCGAGCAGCGCGCCCGCGCTCTCGTCGCCCCCGCGCCCCCGCATCCGGTCGACGGCCGCGCCGAGCTCACCGTCGAGCCGCACGTAGGTGATCGTCCGGGTCTCCCCGGCGGCGGAGGGGTCGTGGCGGCCGAGCGCGATGTCCACGGCGATCCGCGGCAGGTCGAAGCCGCTGCGGATGCTGGCCCCGACGGTCGCACCGAGACGCAGGTTGACGTCGTGCACCAGGAGCCGGTCCCCGCTCTCGATGAAGCTCAGGCTGCACGGCCCGGCGTAGCCGACGGCCTCGACCAGGCGGCGCGTGTCCTCGCGCATGCCCGCGGGGGCCTCGACCGTGCGCAGGAACGAGGCCGGGCCCGAGCCGCGCGGGTAGTCGGCGAACGCCTCGAACGCCATGAACCGGAAGTCGTCACCCAGGCCGACGCTGTGGCCGAACCAGCGCCGCCCGTCGAGGAGCTCCTGCACGATGGCGTCGCGTCCCGCGTCGACGAGCGCCGCAACGGCCGCGTCGCGCTCCGCCGGCGTCCGGACCGTCAGCGCCACGGCGGCGCCGTGCAGCTCCTCGCCCGACACGCGCGGCTTCACCACCGAGGGCAGCGGCGGCATCGGCCCGTCGGCGCCGCCGGGACCGACCGTGGCCGACACGGGATGCGCGACGCCCGCCGCGGCGGCGGTCGCGCCAAGCTCGGCCTTGTCGCAGAGCCGCCGGTACTGCCCGGCGTCGGGGGACACCACGATCGCGCCGAGCTCGTCGTGCCGGTCCGCCAGGATGCGGACCACGTCCTCGGAAGCGGGGAGGATCGCCGCGACGCCCTCGTCGCGGACCATCGCCTTGATCGCCTCCACGAAACGCTCGGGCTCGTCGGAGGGCGAGGGATAGCGCAGCGGGCGCGGGCAGGCGAGGGAGCGGCCGCCTGCGCCGCGGCCCTCGGTGTGGGCGCCGATCACGCGGTAGCCGGCGGCGGACAGCGAGCGGCAGGCCCAGGGCCCCGCGCGGAAGTCGGACGGGGCGACGAGCACCGCGGGTTGACCGGTCGCAGGAGGTCGCGCCAAATGCACTGCCTTTCCGGTGGGTTCGCTCACGGTCCGCGTGCCGTCGCCGAAGCCGGCGACCCTCTCCGTCGCGAGGACCCAGATCTCCATCGGCAGGATCCTCCCCGATCCCATCGGGAGGATTCACGCGTCAGGGGATTTCTTCACAAACGCTTCGCCTCACGGCGACGCCCCCGGATGTTCGCAGGCGACACCGCCGGCGCAGCCTACCCGGCGGTACAGGTCATCCGGGGGGTCGCGCCGCCTAGCCTCGAACTCGTGACATCCGTGCAACCGGACTGGTACCGAACGCCCCGCCCGAGGTGAACCCGATGCGCTCCCGCCGACGCTCCGCCCTGCCGCTCATCGCCATCGCCGCCTGCGCGGCGGCGGCGATCCCGCTGATCGCGCAGGCGGCCCCCGGCGACGATCTGCCCGA
>LNEQ01000166.1 GCA_001464995.1 Actinobacteria bacterium Ga0077541 | reverse complement strand
AGGGAGCTCGCGAGCGCCGCGGCCGCCGCCCGCGCCCGTGCCCGGAGCGGCGCCGCGGACGACGGCCTGGAGCACGATCTGCAGGAGATCGTGCGAGAGGCGGCGCTACTCAAGGTCTGAGCGCCGGCGCCCGCCCGCTAGGGCGACTGCGGAGCCGGCTCGGCGGGGCCGACCTCCGGCGCGCCGATCGTCGTCGAGGCGCTGCGACCCCCTCCGGGGAGGAGGCGGTCGAGCCAGGCGGGCAGCCACCAGTTGGCGCGGCCGAGCAGGGTCATCGAGGCGGGCACCAGCACCATCCTGACCACCGTCGCGTCCAGGGCGATCGCCGTGGCCAGGCCGAGCCCGAACATCTTGGTCGTGGGGTCGCCGCCGGCGATGAAGCCCGCGAACACGGCCACCATGATCAGCGCGGCGGCCGTGATGACGCGTGCGGTCGAGGCCAGCCCTCCCACGATCGCCGTGCGGTTGCCCGCCCCCTCCAGGTGGTGCTCCCTGATGCGCGAGAGCAGGAACACCTCGTAGTCCATCGAGAGCCCGAACACCACGGCGAACATGAACATCGGGATGAACGAGACGATCGGCACCGTCGACTCCAGCCCGATCAGCGAGCCGCCCCATCCCCACTGGAAGACCATCACGACGACCCCGAAGGAGGCGCCGATGCTCAGCAGGTTGAGGAGCGCCGCCTTGGCCGCGACCACGACCGAGCGGAACACCACCACCAGCAGCAGGAACGACAGCCCCACGACGGCGGACACGAACACGGCCAGGCGATCGCCGACGCGCCCGCTCACGTCGAGGAACACCGCCGTCTGACCCCCGACGTGCGCGGTGGCGGGCGAGTCCCCGAGCGCGGCAGGCAGCACGTCGTCGCGCAGGCGCTCGACCGTCGCGCGCGTCGCCGGGTCCTGTGGAGCGGTGGAGGGCGTGGCCACGATCGTCGCCACGCCGGCCGCGGCGTCCACACGGGGCGTGCCCACCGCGGCGATGCCCGCGTCACGGGCGAGCCCCGCCCGAAGGGGCCCGACCACGGCCGGGTCGGACGAGATGTCGACCGCGATCAGGAGGGGGCCGTTCGTGCCGGGGCCGAAGCCCGCGGCGACCAGGTCGTACGCGCGCCGCTCCGTCCGCGACTCGGGCAGCGTGCCGTCGTCGGGGGTGCCGAGATTCAAGGAGAGCGCGGGGATCGCCAGGGCGACGAGGAGGGCCGCCCCGCCGAGCAGGTACGCCACCGGGTGCCGCGTGACGTGGGTCGCCCACCGCTCCGCGCGCACCCCGGCGACGGGGGCGGTCCGGCGCCGGCCGGGGATCCGCAGCCGGTCGATCCACGGGCCGGTGAGGGCCAGGAGCGCCGGCAGCAGCGTGACGGCGGCGGCGACCATGACGAGCACGACCACCGAGATCGCCACCCCTGCGGCGGTCACGAACGGGATGCCGGCGACGGCGAGGCCGAGGATCGCCACGAGCACCGTCCCGCCGGCGAACACCACCGACCGCCCGGCCGTGGCGACGGCGAGCCCGATCGACTCCACCGTCTCCATCCCCTCGGCGAGGTGCTCGCGATGGCGCGTCACCAGCAGCAGGGCGTAGTCGATGCCGACGCCCAGCCCCACCATCGCGGCCATCATGGGGGCCCAGCTCGGCACCGCGATGACGTGGGCGATGAGCGGCATCGCGCTCACGCCGAGCGCCAGCCCGAAGAGCGCCATCAGGATGGGCAGACCCATCGCCACGAGCGATCCGAACGCCACCAGCAGGATCACCCCCGCCGCGGCGACCCCGGCCAGCTCGCCCAGGCCGCTCTCCGGCTCGCTGAACGCGAAGAACAGGTCCCCGCCCGCCTCGATCCGGAGGGCGCGCCCCGGATCGCCGGCGCGGGCGGCGTCCAACGCGTCCGTCAGCCGGTGGAGATCGGCCGCGTCCAGCTCCGCGGTCACCGGGTACTGCAGGCGGACGATCGCGGTGCTCCCGTCCGCCGAGACGGCGGCCGCGGGGTCCGTGGCGGCGATGACGTCGGGGAGGGCGGCCAGGTCGTCGCGCAGCTCCCGCGCCGCGGCCAGGGCGGGCCCGCCGGCCACGAAGGTCCCGTCGCCGCGCGGGGTGACGACGACCTGGGCCGTCAGGCCCGACGCTCCTGAACCGGTGGCCTCCAGCAGATCGGTGGCGCGCTGCGAGTCGGTGCCGGGAACGGCGAAGCCGTCGTCGAGCTCGCGGCCGAAGACCGCCGCGCTCGCCACGACGAGGGCCGCCAGCACGAGCCAGGCCGCGACGGCCACGAGGGGCCGGCGGGCGGCGAAGCGGCCGAGGGCGGCGAGGATGCGGGTCATTCGGGCTCTCCTGGGAGGCGGGGATCGTCTGGGCGCCGATGCTCCTCGCCCGGCGCGCGCGGCACATCGGCTCTCCGGCTCGATCGGACCGGGCCGGACGGACGATCCGCATGCGGCACTTTCGGCCGATCCCCGGGCTGCGCCGCCGTCCTACGATGGGGGCGTGCGCACCTTCCTGCAGTCGTTCTGGAACGAGCCCCGGGTCCCCGACCCTCCCCGCCGGGTCTGGCGCGACTGGGCCCTCGTGGCCCTCCTGGCGCCGCTGTGCATCGTGGAGGTGATCCTCCGCGAGGATCTGCCGTACCGCTGGCTGTCCTTCGCGGTCGCGTTCTGCGGGGTGCCCCTGCTGCTGTGGCGGCGCACGCACCCGCTCCCCGTCGTCGCCGCGCTCTTCGGGGCCGCGATGGTGATGGACGTGCCGTGGATCCTCGGCGGCGGCGACCCGCCCGGCCTCTACACGATGGCCTACGTCATGGTCCCGGCGTACGCCGTGTTCCGCTGGGGCTCCGGCCGCGAGGCGCTGATCGGCCTCGTGATCATGCTCGTGCCCGCGACCCTGTCCGGCGTCTTCGACTTCGTCAGCCTGAGCGAGACGATCACGGGGTTCGCCCTCTTCTTCCTGGTGCTCGCCGCGGGGCTGGTGGTGCGCTCGCGCACGCGGGAGCGCGTCAGCCGGATCGACGCGGTGCGCGCGAACGAGCGCGAGGCGCTGGCCCGCGACCTGCACGACACCGTCGCCCACCACGTCTCGGCCATCGCGGTGCAGGCGCAGGCGGGCATCGCCATGGCGCCCGCCGACCCTGATGCCGCCCTCGGCGCGCTGCGCGTGATCGAGGCCGAGGCGTCGCGCACCCTCGCGGAGATGCGCACCATCGTGCGCGCCCTGCGGACGGACGGCGGCAGCGGCACCGCCCCGCTGCCGGGGCTCGGCGACGTGCCCGGGCTCGCGGGCGGGGGCGCTCCGGGTGGTCCGGAGGTCCACGTCGAGATGCAGGGCGACGAGGCCCGGGTGCCGGAGTCGGTCGCCGCGGCGGCCTACCGCCTCGTGCAGGAGTCGGTCACCAACGCCCGCCGGCACGCGCGCCGCGCGAGCCGGATCGACGTCACCGTGCGCGCGGGCGACGACGCCGTGACGGTCGAGGTCACAGACGACGGCGAGCGTGCGACCGTGAGGGGCGACGTGGGCTTCGGCATCGCGGGCATGGTCGAGCGTGCCGAGGGCCTGGGTGGCACCTGCGTCGCCGGTCCCCGGGCCGGTGGCGGCTGGGCGGTCACGGCCGGGGCGCCGGCGTGAGCATCCGCGTCGTGGTCGCCGACGACCAGGAGATCGTCCGGCGCGGGCTCGGCATGATCCTCGACGCCGACCCGGGCATCACCGTCGTGGGGCAGGCGGCCGACGGCGAGGAGGCGGTGGCCCTGGCCCGCGCGCTCCGGCCCGACGTCTGCCTCCTCGACATCCGCATGCCCCGCCTCGACGGCGTCGAGGCCACGCGTCGCCTGGCGGGTCCGGGCGTCGCCGATCCGATGGCCGTCGTGGTCATCACCACCTTCGACCTCGACGAGCACGTGCACGCCGCCCTCAAGGCCGGTGCGCGCGGGTTCCTGCTCAAGGACGCAGGACCCGAGCTCCTCGGCCAGGCCGTGAGGGCGGCCGCCGCCGGCGACGCCCTGATCGCACCGAGCGTCAC
>LNEQ01000165.1 GCA_001464995.1 Actinobacteria bacterium Ga0077541 | reverse complement strand
CCGAGGGCGCTGGCCATGTCCGGCGGGAGCTCGTCGAAGTCATCGGCGATCTCGACGCGACCACGCCAGGCGCCGCGCACGGCGCCGAAGGAGGACGCCGGCGCGATCGGCACCAGGCGCGCAACGGGGGTGCCGTTGCGCGCGATCACGATGTCCTCGCCCTCCGCTGCCCGCTCGACGAGCTGGGAGAGGCGCGTCTTCGCCTCGTGCATCCCGACCTGCGCCATGGGTGCGAGGATAGCACCGCTTAGCTAGACGGACTAGTGCCGTGTCAGGTGACGTTGGCCGTGTTCTGGCCGTGAGAATCCCGCGGGCCGAGGAAGAGGGGGATCCCCATAGCTGAGGCTATGGGGTCGAGCGATGACGCTGGATCCGCGTTGATCTGCAGCGAGGCAGAACCGGGCGGACGTTGCCTGACACGGCACCAGGTGTCACGAGCGACTCGGCGATCTGGACGGCGTTGGTGGCGGCGCCCTTTCGCAGGTTGTCGCTGACCACCCAGAGCGCGAGGCCGCGGGGGTGCGAGGAGTCCTTGCGGATGCGCCCCACCAGCACCTCGTCGCGCCCCGTCGCCTCACGCGGCAGCGGGTAGAGGTTCAGCGCCGGCTCATCCACCAGCACGACCCCAGGGGCGCCCATGAGGAGCCGCCGGACCGCGTCGGGGTCGATGGCCTCGGTAGTCTCGATGTGGACCGCCTGCGAGTGCGACTGCATCACCGGAACGCGCACGCAGGTGGCGCTGACGGCGAGGTCCGGCAGGCCGAGCATCTTGCGCGTCTCGTCGGCGACCTTCTGCTCCTCGCCGGTGTAGCCGCTCTCGTCGAAGTCGCCGATGTGCGGCAGCGCGTTGAAGGCGATCGGGTGCGGATAGACCGCCGGTTCCGGCTCTGCGCCCGCCAGGTACCCGGCGCTCTGCTCGGTGAGCTCGGCGACGGCCGCCTGGCCGGTGCCGCTGACCGACTGATAGCTCGAGACGATCACGCGCTCCAGGCCGACCGCGTCGGCGATCGGCTTCAGGGCCACCACCAGCGGCGCCGCGACGCAGTTGGGGTTGGCGATGATGCCGCTGTGGCCCTCGATGTCGTGCTCGTTGACCTCGGGCACGACCAGGGGCACCGAGGGGTCCATGCGGAAGGCGCTCGAGTTGTCGATCACCACCGCCCCGGCCTCGACGGCCGCCGGCGCGAACTCCCGCGCGCGCGTCGCCCCGGCCGAGAAGAGAGCGATCTGGATCCCCTCGAAGGCGTCGGCGGTCAGCGTGCGCACCGTGCGCGGCCGGCCGAGGTAGTCGATCTGCCTGCCCTCGCTGCGCGAGGACGCCAGGGGGCGCAGCTCCGTGACCGGGAAGCCCCGCTCCTCCAGGATGCGCAGCATGGTGGTGCCCACGGCGCCGGTGGCGCCGACCACGGCGACGTCAAACATCGGCGCGCCGGGCGGCCTCGCCGGCCAGGTCGAAGGCATCGTGCAGGGCGCGCACGGCGCGCTCCACCTCGCGGCGGTCGATCACGACCGTGATCCGGATGGTGCTGGTGTCGATCATCTGGAGGTTGATCCCCTGCTCGGAGAGGACGCGGAACATCTTCGCGGCCACGCCCGGCTCCGACTTCATGCCGGCGCCGACCAGGGTCACCTTGCCGATCTGGTCGTTGCTGGTCAGCTCGCGATAGCCGAGCGTGCCGCGGATCTCCTCCAGCGTGTCGAGAGCCAGCCGCAGCTCGTCCAGCGGCACCGTGAAGGAGACGTCGGCCCCGCTCACGTCGCTCTGGTTCTGGATGATCGTGTCGACGTTGACGTTCTTGTCGGCGAGCGCGGTGAAGATCTGCGCCGCGACGCCGGGCCTGTTCTCCACACCGGAGATCGTGACCTTGGCCTCGTCGCTTCGGTGGGCGATGCCGGAGACGATCGCCTTCTCCATGTCGGGGGTCTCCTTCGTGATCCATGTGCCCTCCTCGGGAAGGAAGGAGGACCGGACGTGCAGCGGGACGTCGTGGCGCCGTGCGAACTCCACCGAGCGCAGGGCGAGGACCTTCGAGCCCATGGCGGCCATCTCGAGCATCTCCTCGTGGCTGACCAGAGGGAGCTTGCGGGCGCCGGCCTCGACGCGCGGGTCGGCCGAGAACACGCCGGTGACGTCGGTGTAGATCTCGCAGACGTCGGCCTCGAGAGCCGCCGCCAGGGCGACGGCGGTGGTGTCGGAGCCGCCGCGGCCGAGGGTGGTGACGTTGCGCGAGTCGCTCGACATGCCCTGGAAGCCCGCGACCAGGACTATGGCGCCCTCGTCGAGGGCCTCGCGCAGCCGGTCGCCGCGGACCTCGAGGATCTTCGCCTTCATGTGGGCGTCGTCGGTGAGGATCCCGGCCTGCGATCCCGTGAACGAGCGGGCGCCGTGCCCGAGGTCGTGCAGCGCCATGGCCATCAGGGCGCACGAGATGCGCTCGCCGGTGGACAGCAGCATGTCCATCTCACGCGGGTCGGGGCGGTCGGAGATCTCCTGCGCCAGCGCCACCAGGCCGTCGGTGGTCTTGCCGCGCGCGGAGACCACGGCGAGCACGTCGTCCCCGCCCTCCTTCGCCGCGGCGATCCGCCGCGCCACGTTCTTGATCTTGTCCGCGTCGGCCACCGAGCTGCCGCCGAACTTCATCACCCTCAGGCCGATGGCCGTCCTCCTCCCGCGTCCGTCAAGGCCAGCGTGGGATGGTAGCGGCAACCTCGCTCGGGTGGCAGTGGCGCCCGCGGCGGCTCACAGATCGCGGCGGCCGAGCAGCGCCCGGCCCAGCGTCAGCTCGTCGGCGTGCTCCAGGTCGGCGCCCACCGGCAGGCCGCTCGCCAGGCGCGTCACCCGCACCCGGCCGCGCACCAGGTCGGCCAGGTAGAGGGCCGTCGCCTCGCCGGACATCGTCGGGTTGGTGGCGATCACCAGCTCGGTGACCCCGTCGTCGTCGAGGCGCGCCACGAGCTCCGCGATGCGCAGGTCCTCGGGATCGACCCCGTCGATCGGCGACAGGGCCCCGCCCAGCACGTGGTAGCGGCCCCGGTACTCGTGGGTCCGCTCGATCGGGAGGATCGCCGAGGGCTCCTCCACCGCGCATAGCAGGCTCGCGTCCCGGCGCGGATCGGCGCAGATCGGGCAGAGCTCGGCCTCGGCGAAGCTGAAGCAGACCGAGCACGGCCGCAGGCGCTCGGTCATGTCGATCATCGCCTCGGCCAGGCCGCGCGCGCGCTCGGGCGGCGCCTTCATCATGTGGAAGGCGAGCCGCTGGGCGCTGCGCGGGCCGATGCCGGGCAGGCGCGCGAGCTCGGACACGAGCCGCTCGATCGAGGGCGTCAGCACGAGCGGCGGGGGGGTCCTAGAGGCCCGGGATGCCCAGGCCCGAGAGACCGCCGGCAACCGTGCCGAGACGGCTCTGGGCGAGCTCCTGGGCGGCGCGCATGGCCTCGTTGACGGCGGCGACGATCACGTCCTGGAGCAGCTCGACGTCCTCGGGGTCGACGGCGGCCGGGTCGATGGTGATCTCCAGCAGCTCCAGGCCGCCGCTCACCCGCGCCGTCACCGCGCCGCCGCCCGCCGAGGCGGTGACCGACTCCTGCTGGAGCTCGGCTTGAACGCGGGCCATGTCCTCCTGCATCTTCTGCATCTGCTTGAGCATCTTCTGGGGGTTCATTCCCTGCGCCATCGTGTACCTCCCGTCAGGGCCCCTCGCCGTCCTCGACGGCGCGGAACATCGATTTGAACTCCCGCAGGAGCGCCTCGTCGTCGCGCGGACCCTCGGGCCCGGCGGACGCCGGATCCTCGGGGAGGGCCGCTCCCGCCTGGAAATCCACGGCGAGGCGGCGGCCCGAGACCGTCGCCACCGCGTTCCTCACCCGCTCGCGGTGCTCGTGGCGGCCGAGCATGTCGGCGCGCACCCGGCTCGTGACCGTCACCTCGAGCGACTCCTCGTCGACGCGGGTCGGCCGCGAGCCGTCCAGGAACCCCCGCGTGGGGGGCGCCTCGCGCTCCATGATCTCGAGCACCTGCGTCCACAGCCTCTCGAAGTGCTCGAGGTCGGCCGGCGCCATCTCGCGCGGCGGCGGAGCGGCCACCGGGGCGAAGGGGTCGTAGGGCTCCTCCGCCTCCGGCTCCGGGGCCGGCTCGGGCGCCGGCTCGGCCGCCACCGGGGGCGGGGCGAAGACGGGCTTCGGCGGCGGGATGTACTCGGGCACCTCGGCCACCGGCGGCGCGGCGTCGAGCGCGGGGGCCGGCGGCGGCTCGGGCGGCGGGGGTGCGGGGGCCGCGGGGGGCGACGGGACCGGCGGCGGCGGCGGAGGCGGCGGAGGCGCGGGACGGGCCGCCGGGGCCGGGCGGCCGGCCTCGAGCGCCTCCAGGCGGGCGGCGAGCGCCGCGGTGCTCGGGTCGAGCGCGGGCCGGCTGAGGCGCGCGGCGACCAGCTCGAGCTGCAGGCGGGGGTCGGCGCCGCCGTGGCGGATGCGCACGCGCGCGTCGGAGAGCAGGTCGAGCGCCCGCACCACCTGGGCGTCGGAGAGCTGGTTGGCCTGGGCCTGCAGGCGGGCGATCTCCTCGGGCGAGAAGGCCCACTCGTCGCGCACCCGGGCGCCCTGCTGCAGCAGGCAGACGTAACGCAGATGGGTCACCAGGCCGAGCATCGCCTGCTCGGGGTCGACCGGCCCGTCGAGGGTGTCCTCCAGCAGCTCGAAGGCCCCGGCCGCCTCGCCCCCGGCGATCAGGTCGACCAGCTCGAAGATCGACTCGCGCGCGACCGCGCCGAGTAGCTCGAGGGCGTCGGACACGCTGACGCGCTTGTCGCCGTAGGTCGCGATCTGGTCGAGCAGCCCCAGGGCGTCGCGGTAGGAGCCGTCGGCGGCGCGGGCCAGCAGGTCGAGCGCCGACTCGGAGGTCTCGATGCCCTCGGCGCGGGCCACCCGGTCGAGCACCCGCACCAGCGCCGGGATGCCGGGCTTGCGCAGCACGTAGTGCTGCACGCGCGAGCGGATGGTGGGGAGGATGTCCCAGGGGTGGGTGGTGCAGAGGATCACCACCAGGTGCGGCGGCGGCTCCTCGAGGGTCTTCAGCAGCGCGCTCGAGGCGTCGTTGGTGATCTGATGGGCCTCGTCCATGATCGTGATCCGGTAGCGGCAGGCCGCCGGCGCGTACCGGACGGTCTCGAGCCACTCGCGCATCTCGTCGATGCGCCGGGCGCTCGAGGCGGCGTCCACCTCGACCACGTCGAGCCAGTCCTGGTGGCCCGTGCGCCGGCACGAGTCGCAGGTGCCGCACGGCTCCGCCGTCGGGCCCGGGCTCGACTGGCAGTTGAGGCAGCGCGCCAGGATGCGCGCGGTCGTCGTCTTGCCCGTGCCGCGCGGCCCCGAGAAGAGGAAGCCCTGCGAGGGCCTCCCCGACCGGAGCGCGTTGCCGAGCGCGCGCGCCACGTGGTCCTGCCCCACCATGTCCGCGAAGGTCGCCGGACGATGGCGGTTGTACAGGCTCGCTCCGGGCTCGCTCATCGGATCCCCCGAAGCATTCTCAAATCAGTGCGACCGTGCACCCGTCGTCGTTGCGCGATTCCAAGGTGAGTTCCGCACCGCTGGCTCCGGCGAGGTGGCCCCACTGCGCGTGAACGGGTCCGCTTAAGGCTGCTTCCTTCCGGACCTGACCTGATTCGCGGTCGTCCACCGAATGGGACCTCGCCATCGACGCTGCTCTGAACGGAACCGAGCCCTGGGACCGGCCCCTCGGACAGGAATTAAGCCCCGCTGTAGCGGATTGCGGGTACAGGGCACCGCTAGCTCCCCGCCTAGCACGGTCACCTGGCGAGGATAGTCCACCGGGACGGCCGGTGCGAGGGCGCCCGGGCCGGATCAGGACCGGCGGCCGCGCCGGCCCGAGCGCGGGACGCGCGGGGAGATGCGCTCGCCGTCGCGCTTGGCGCCGATCGCGCCGAACACCGCGGCCACACCGCCGCCGATCATGGCGATCGTGAACGCCAGGTAGACGAGTCCGCGCGCGCCGCTCTCGCGGCCCATCAGCTCGAAGGCGCCCCACATCAGCGCGCCCCAGACCGCGCCGAGCGCGACCCCCCACAGAACGATGCGCAGGCGCGACATGGGCCGCGGGGCGGGCTCGGCGGGGGGTGTCGTCTTCGGTGCCACGGCAGCGAGCCTAGTGGACCGGGCGCCCGGTCGCGCGGACGGGTGATCCGACCCCGGGGGACGCCCGTAGAGGCCGGTGAGACGCCCCGCCGGGGCGCTGACCCGGAGCCATCCGATGCGCCGAACCCGCCTCGCCCTCCTCGCGGCCACCGCCGCCGGCCTCGCGGCGCCGGCCGCCGCGAGCGCCGACGTCTACGTCTCCGTGCCGACCGGCTTCCTCGGAGGGCCGATCTGGAACCCGCTCCCCGCCGCCTCACCGGAGGCCGCCGGGCGCCCCTCGCTCGCGCCGCGCCCGACGGCCGACCCCTGCCGCTCGGCGGCCCCCGGTGACTGCACCGTGGTCGGCGTGGGCGCGGAGGTCGAGGCCGTCCCCCTCCCGGCCCCCGGCCCCGGGGGCCTCGGCGACGTCGGCGACGGCGTCGGCGTCGATGACGACCCGGCACCCGACACCGACACCCCGGGCGCCGAGGAGCAGCAGACCCCTGCGCCCCCGATGCCGGCCGTGCCGCCGACCCCGGCCGAGCTGGCGGCCGCCTACGGGTCGCTCGCGAGCCCGAAGGCCGCCGACTGGCTGCCCTGGCAGCGGCCGACGCTGCGGTGGAGGGCCACCGCGGGGGCGACCTACTACAACGTCCAGATCTTCCGCGGCGACCGCCGCGTGCTGAACGCCTGGTCCACCGACACGCGCCTGAAGGTGCCCGAGGGCGTTCTGCGCCAGGGCCGCTCGTACGTGTGGGTGGTCTGGCCGGCCGCCGGGCCGCGCCCGGCCGCCCGCTACGGCACCGCCCTCGGCCGCTCGACCTTCGCCATCACCCTGCGCCCGCGCATCGTGTTCCGCGCCCGTAGCGGCGGCCGCACCACCGAGGCCGAGGTGCGGCCCCACATCCCCTTCGCGACGCTGAGGCTGACCCGCCCCGGCGCGCTCGCGAAGCGCGTCCCCGGAACGATCACCGTCGATCGCCGCGGCCGCTTCGCGCTCCCCATCTCGACGCGGGCCGCCGAGCGGCTCGGGGCGCTCCTCACGGATCGCGGCCCGAAGCCCCCGGTGGGTCTGCGCGGGCCCGGGCTGTGAGCCCGGGATCCCCCATGGACGGGAGTCGCGGTGAAACCCGCGGCACGGTGACCCACACCACGACGCCGGCCCGGCGGCATCCGGGACCGGCGGCGCGAACGCACGACGAAAGGACCACCAACGTGCCAACCCATGGACGACGGCTCCGCCGCGTCGCGGTACCCCTCGCGGTGACCGCCGCGGCCGGAGCCGCCGTGCTCGTCCCATCGTTCCTCAGCGCGTCGAGCCACCGGGAGGCGCCATCGATCTCCCAGGACCCGACCGCCGACAACACCGACGTCTACGCCTTCCGCTCCCCCGACGCCCCGAACACGGCGACGCTGATCGCCAACTTCGTGCCGTTCCAGGAGCCGGCCGGCGGTCCGAACTTCTACCGCTTCTCGGACGACGTGAAGTACGAGATCAAGGTGGACAACACCGGTGACGGCAGGAGCGACGTCACCTACGAGTTCCGGTTCGACACCACGATCAAGAACCCGGCGACGTTCCTCTACAACGGGAACACCGTCACCTACGACGCCAAGAAGGGCGAGTACGTCAACCTGAACCTGGTCCAGACGTACACCCTGCGCAAGATCACGCGCGACTCCAAGGGCCGGACGGTCGTGTCGACCCTCGGCCGCAACCTGCTCACGCCGCCCAACAACGTCGGCCCGCGTTCGACTCCCGACTACGAGTCGCTCGTGACCCCGGCGATCCACAGCTTCAAGAACGGCACCAAGGTCTTCGCCGGCCAGCGCGACGACCCGTTCTACGTGGACCTCGGCGGCACGTTCGACCTGCTCGGCTTCCGCAGCGCGCCCCCCGGCGCGTTCTCGACCGGCGGCGTGGACGGCCTGCGCGGGTACAGCGTCAACACGATCGCCATCCAGGTGCCGATCAAGCACCTCACCCGCACGAAGTCGGTCCCGACCGACATCAACGCCACCAGCTCCGCGGTCGGCGTGTACGCGACGGCCTCGCGGCCGGTTGTGGATGTCAGGAAGGGCGACTCCCGCGTGCGCTGGCAGCAGGTCTCGCGGCTGGGTCAGCCCCTCGTCAACGAGGTCCTGATCCCGCTGGGCAAGAAGGACCTGTGGAACCGCAGCGAGCCCTCGGACGATTCCCAGTTCGAGCGGAACTACCTCAAGCCCGAGCTCGCCGGGATCATCAACGCCCTGTACGACATCGGCGCCCCCACCACGGGCCGCGTCGACCTGACGACGGTGCTGCTCACGGGCATCCCGCCGAAGAACGGCCTCGGCCTGCCGACGACCCAGATCTCGGGCGGCAAGCCGGCGAAGGCCGACCTCCTGCGGGTGAACCTCGCGGTTCCGCCCACCCCGTTCGCGCAGCAGGACCGCCTCGGCCTCCTGGCCGGGCAGGCGGACGGGTTCCCGAACGGCCGCCGCCTGGTGGACGACGTCGTGGACATCGAGGAGCGCGCCGTCGCGGGCGTCCTCGCCCCGGCGTTCGGGCTGCCGGCGCCGAACGGCGGCAACGCCGCGCTGGCTCCGCTGCTCGGAGACGGCGTCAACGCCAACGACACGCCGTTCCTGGAGTCGTTCCCCTACGTGGCGACGCCCGGCTCGGGCTTCGACTCGGTCCCGCACCCCTAGCGGATCGGACCGCATCCCCGGGGCCTCGGCTCCGGGGATGCGCCCGGTCGGCACACCCCCCTTCCGACACACGTGACCCTCAGCCCCCGCATCTCCGGACTCCTCGCCGCCGCGCTCGCCGCGCTCGTGGTGTTCGGCGCCACCGCCCTGGTGCTCTCGCGCACCCGGGGCGAGGCGCCGCCCGCCGCGCCGGCCGCCGCGCCCGCGCCGCGCACCACCGACGGCACGATCGCGGCCGCCCAGGCGCGACTCGCCGAGGAGCCGGGCGACGTGCGGGCGCTCACCGCGCTCGCCGGCGCGTCCCTCGACAAGGCCCGGCAGACCGGCGACCCCACCTGGAACACCCGCGCCGAGGAGGCCGCCCGGAGCGCGCTGGCGCGCGACCCGCGGAGCTTCGAGGCCATGGACGCCCTCGGCACGCTCGCCCTCACCCGCCACCGCTTCGCCGACGCCCTCGACTGGTCGCGCCGGAGCCTCGCCGTGGCGCCGAGCCGGGTGGCGCCGATCGGCATCCAGGCCGACGCGCTGATCGAGCTGGGCCGATACGAGGCCGGCGTCGCAGCGATCCAGCGGCGCCTCGACCTGCGCCCCGACCTGCCCGCCTACAGCCGCGCGTCCTACGCGCTGGAGCTGCGGGGCGACCGCGCGGGGGCGATCTCCCTGATGGAGCTCGCCGTCGGCGCCGGCGTTCCCGGCAGCGAGGCCCAGACCTGGGCGCGCGTGCAGCTCGGCCTGCTGCGGGCCGGCGGCGGCGACCTCGACGGGGCCGAGCGCGAGATGCTCACCGCCCTCGCGGCGCTGCCCGGCGACGCGCGCGCGACGGCCGGGCTGGCCCACGTGCTCGCCTCCCGAGGACGGCTCGAGCACGCCGCGACCCTCTACTCGCAGGCGATCGACCGCCTGCCGCTGCCCGAGTACCCGGCCGCCCTCGCCGACGTCCACCGCGCCCTCGGACGCGACGCGGCGGCGCGCGACGACCTCGCCCTGGCCGCGGCGATGCAGGACCTGCTCGCCGCCAACGGCTCGGTGGTCGACCTGGATTTCTCCCTCCAGAACGCCGACGCCCGCCGGCCCGGCGCCGCCGACATCGCCGCCGCCCGCGCTGCGCGCGAGGCGCGCCCCGGCGTGATCGGCGACCAGGTGCTCGGCTGGGTGCTGACCCGCGCCGGCCGCTGCGCCGAGGGCGACCGCTTCGCCACGCGCAGCCTGCGCCTCGGCACCCGCGACGCCCTGATGCTCTTCCACGCCGGCATGGCCGCCTCGTGCGCGGGACGCACGGACGCGGCCCGCGAGCGGCTCTCGCAGGCGCTCGCGCTCAACCCGGCCTTCTCCGTGCGCTGGGCCCCGGTGGCCCGCGCCGAGCTGGCGGGGCTCGGATGATCCGCCGCCTGCTCATGCTGGTGCTGACGGCCGCCGCTCTTGCCGCCGCGGCGGCGCAGGCCTCGGCCCACCCCCTCGGCAACTTCACGGTCAACACCTACCTGCGCGTCGAGGCCAGCGGCGGCGAGCTCTACCTGCGCCAGGTCGTCGACATGGCCGAGATCCCCGCCTTTCGCGAGCGCTCCGCCGTGGACGCGGCGGGCGGCCTCGACGCCTACGCGGCAGAGCGCGCGGCGGAGCGCGCTCGCGAGATCGCGCTGACCGTGGACGGCCGCCGGGCCGACGTCTCCCCCGTCTCGCAGGCGGCCGGCTGGCGCCCCGGCGAGGGTGGCCTGCAGGTGCTCCGCTACGCCGCCTGGTACCGGGCGGAGGTCCCCGCCGGCGCCGGCGCGGGCGGGCGTTCCGTCGCGGTGGACGTCCCCGGCTACGCCGACCGCGTGGGATGGCACGAGCTGGTCGTGCGCGCCTCCAGCGGAGCGGCCGTCGCCGGCGCGACCGCGCCGGCCGACGACCTCTCGGACGAGCTGAGCTCCTACCCGGGCGGCCTTCTGCAGAGCCCGCCGCAGGTCACCTCGGCGCGCTTCGACTGGTCGCCGGGCGAGGGTGAGGGTGCCGTCGGCCCCCTCACCGCCGACCCGGAGAGCGCCGTCACGGAGGCCTCGCCGGGCGGCCTCGACGGCCTGCTCGACGACGACCTCTCGTTCGGCGTGGTGGTCGGCGCCCTGCTGCTGGCCATGGGCTGGGGGGCGCTCCACTCCCTCTCGCCGGGGCACGGCAAGACCATGGTCGCGGCCTACCTGGTCGGCTCGCGCGGCACCGCCCGCCACGCCCTGCTGCTCGGGCTGTTCGTGACCGTCACGCACACCATCGGGGTGATCGCCCTCGGGCTGGTGACCCTGTTCGCCTCGCGCTACATCCTCCCGGAGGACCTCTTCCCCTGGATCAACCTGGTCGCCGCGCTGATGGTCGTGGCGGTCGGCGTCTGGGTCGGCTGGAGCCGGCTCACGACGATGAGGCGGCGGCTCGCGCACGACCGGGCCCACCGTGCCGCGGCGGTCGTGCGCCCGGCCGCCCCCCGCGTCGGCCCGGGCCGCGTGCTCGCCGTCGCGGGCGTGCGCACCCCGGTGACGCGCCTGCAGGCGCCCGTCCACTCCCACGCGCACGGCCACCCGCACGGGCACGGGCACCACCATCACCACGGGCCGGGCGGCCACACGCACGCGCCGCCCGAGGACCTGTCGATGCGGAGCCTGCTGGCCGTCGGCGCGTCGGCCGGCATCATCCCCTGCCCCTCGGCCCTGGTGCTCCTGCTCGGCGCGATCGCCCTCGACCGGGTCGGCTACGGCCTGGTGCTCGTGGTGGCCTTCTCGCTCGGCCTGGCCGGCCTCCTCAGCGCCATCGGGCTGCTGATCCTCTACGCGCGCCGGTTCGTCGACCGCATCCCGCTCGACGGCCGCCTCGCCGCGGCCGTGCCCACCCTCTCCGCCCTGGTGATCGTGGCGCTGGGCCTCGTGCTCACCGCCCGCGCGGTCCCCGGCATCCTCTAGAACCCCGAGGCAGACGCCGATGTCGCACCACCACGAGACGCCTTGCCATCCGCCCGCACCTGCGACACAGTTGCAGCTGCGAGACGCCCGGGACGCGGGGGATGCCGCCGCCGCGATCCTGAGACGCGCGGGATGTCGCCCGACCGCCCAACGCCTGCTGGTCCTTCAGGCGCTGGGCGGCGGGGGTCATGTCACCGCCGACGACATCCTCGTCCACGCCCGCGAGCGCTACCCGTCGATCAACCCCTCGACGGTGTACCGGACGCTCGACGCGCTGGTCGCGGCCGGCATCGCCCGCCGCACCGACCTGGGCTCCGACCGCCTCTACTTCGAGGTGGCCCGCACCCACCGCCACCACCACGTCGTCTGCCAGGAGTGCGGTGCCGTGGAGCACCTGCACGACTCGGCCCTCGCGGCCCTCGCACCCGCGGTCGCCGCCGAGACGGGCTACCGCCTCACCCCCGACCAGGAGATCGCCATCCCGGCGATCTGCCCCGACTGCCAGCCCGCCATCCCGGCGGGAACCGAGAAAGGACACCACCATGCACATCCCTGACGGGTTCCTCGACGGGTCCGTGGCCGCGGCGATGGCCGTTCCGGCGGTCGCCGCCGTGGGCTACGGCGTCCACCGCGCCGGGCGGACCCTCGACGACTCCAAGATCCCCCTGCTCGGTGTGACGGCCGCGTTCATCTTCGCGGCCCAGATGCTGAACTTCCCCGTGGCCGGAGGGACCAGCGGCCACCTGATGGGGGGAGCGCTCGCCGCGGTCCTCCTCGGCCCGTGGCTCGCCTGCATCGTGATGGCGGTCGTCGTGGCCGGCCAGGCCTTCGTCTTCGCCGACGGCGGCATCACGGCCCTCGGCGCGAACATCTTCAACATGGGCGTGGTGGGCGCCCTCGGCGTCGGGCTCACGATGCTGCTGGCCCGTCGGATCCTGCCGGCGAACCGCACCGTCTTCCTGTCGGTCGCCGGCGCCGGCGCGTGGGCGTCGGTGATGCTGGGCGCCCTGCTGGCCTCCGCGCAGCTCGGTGCCTCGGGCACCGTCCCCTTCGCCACCGTCCTGCCCGCGATGCTCGGCGTCCACGTCCTGATCGGGATCGGCGAAGCGGTCATCACGGTCGCCGCGCTCAGCGCGGTGCTCGCCACCCGGCCGGACCTGATCGACGGGGCCGGCTTCGGGCCGATCTCCACCACTCCGCTCACGCCGGCCGCCGAGGTGGCGTCATGACCCGCGTGCCGATGATGCTGTTCACCGTCCTCGCCCTCGCGCTCGCCATGGGCCTGGCGACCGCCGTCTCCCCCTACGCGTCGCCGCAGCCCGATGGCCTGGAGAGGGTCGCCGGCGACACCGGCTTCCTCGACGAGGGCGGCCTTCACGCGGTGCAGGATGACTCCCCGATCCCCGACTACGCGTTCCCGGGCATCGAGGACGAGCGTCTCGCCACCGGCGTGGCGGGGTTCGTGGGCACGCTCGGGATCTTCCTGGTGGGCTACGGGATCGCGTGGGGGCTGCGCCGCTCGCGCGCGGCGGAGGGTGCCACCGCGCCGTGAGCGGAGCGCACGACCACGCGGGCGGCGGCCCGGCCGGGGACCTCTCCAGCCGGGTCCACCGCCTCGACCCCCGGGCGAAGATCGTCGGGCTCGTCGCCGTGACGCTGGTCGGGGTGTCGACCCCGATCGCCGCCTGGGAGGTCTGGCTGGCGTGCGGGCTGGTACTGGCCGCGGTGGCGGCGGCCGGCCGTGTGCCCGCGCGCGTGATCTGGGTGCGCGCGCGGGTGGTGCTGCCGCTGGTGATCCTGGTCGCCGCGTTCATCCCCTTCTTCCGAGGCGGCGAGGTGGTCGCCTCGCTCGGCCCCCTCGACGTCTCGCGCGAGGGCCTCGAGGTGCTCGGCTCCGTGGCCGCCAAGGCGACGATCGGGACGGTCAGTGCCGTGCTGCTGGGCGCGATCACCTCGGTGCCCGCGATCATCCGCGGCCTCGAGACCATGAGGGTGCCGCGCCTGCTGACGCTGATCGCGGCCTTCATGTACCGCTACCTGTTCGTGATCGCCGAGGAGCTGCGCCGCATGCGCTCGGCGCTGGCATCGCGCGCCTACCGCCCCCGCACCGCGCTGCAGGCGGCCGCCCTCGGGCGGATGGCCAGCGCGCTGTTCCTGCGCACCTTCTCCCGCGGCGAGCGCATCTACCTCGCCATGCTCGCCCGGGGCTACAGCGGCCGCATGCCGCGCCTCGACCCCCTGCGCCTCGCGCGCGCCGACGCCGTCTTCGTCGGCCTCATCCTCCTGACCCTCCTCCCCCTCCGGGTGATCTCATGAGCTGCGCCGTCCACGCCCGCGGGCTGACCCACCGCTACCCCGGAGGGCACCTCGCCCTCGAGGGCATCGACCTCCACATCGGCCACGGCGAGCGGGTCGCGGTGCTCGGGCCGAACGGCGCCGGCAAGACGACGCTGATGCTGCACCTCAACGGCCTCCTCACCGCGACCGCCGGGGCGCTCGAGGTGGCCGGGCTCGAGGTCTGCCGGCGCTCCCTCGGGGAGCTGCGCGCCCGGGTGGGCCTGGTGTTCCAGGACCCCGACGACCAGCTCTTCATGCCGACGGTCCACGAGGACGTGGCGTTCGGGCCGCTCAACATGGGCCTCGGCCGCGACGAGGTCGCGGCGCGCGTCGACGAGGCCCTCGCCGCGGTGCGGATGTCGGACGCCGCCGACCGCGCGCCGCACCTGCTCTCGCAGGGACAGCGGCGCCGCGTGGCGATCGCCACCGTGCTCGCGATGGACCCGATGCTGCTCGTGCTCGACGAGCCCTCGGCGAACCTCGATCCGCGGGCGCGCCGCGAGCTGGTGGGCCTGCTCGCCGAGATCGACCGGACGATGCTGATCGTGACCCACGACCTGCCGTTCGCGGCCGAGCTCTGCGAGCGGTCGCTGATCCTCTCGGCGGGCCGGCTGGTGGCCGACGCGCCGACCGACGAGGTACTCGCCGACGACGACCTGCTCGCCGCCCACGACCTGGAGATGCCGGCGGGGATCGCCCTCGACCTCATCACGCGCCGCCCGCGCCCCGGGGCGGAGGCGGCGGGACTCAGCCTGCGAGCAGGGGGGTGAGACTGACCTCGGGACGGTGGCGCTCGAAGCTCTCGAGCCGGTAGGTGCTGGTGAAGAGGGCGACCAGCTCGCCCGACTCGCGCAGCAGCACGCTGACGCCGTCGCGGCGCAGCAGCTCAGAGCCCGCCTGGTCGGTCTCGCGGGCGACCATGTGCCGGGGCGGATCGAGCTGGGTGGGCGCCCCGAACTCGGCCTCGAGCCGGGCGAGCGCCACCTCGAACTGCATCGGGCCGACGGCGGCGAGCAGCGGCTCCTGGTCGCCGCGCAGCGGGTCGCGCAGCACCTGCACGACGCCCTCCTCGTCGAGAGCGGCCAACCCGCGGCGGAACTGCTTGTAGCGGCTCGAGTCGCGGCTGCGCACCACGGCGAAGTGCTCGGGGGCGAAGCGGGGCATCGGCGGGAAGCGGACCGGCTCGCCGGCCGAGATCGCGTCGCCCGGGCGGAGGCCCGAGGCGTTGACCAGGCCGATGACGTCGCCCGGGAAGGCCTCCTCCAGCGGCAGGCGCTCCTGCCCGAAGGGCTGGTGGGCGTGCCGCAGGGCCATCGTGCGTCCGGTGCGCTCGTGGTGCACCTGCATCCCGCGCTCGAAGCGCCCCGAGCAGACGCGGATGTAGGCCAGCCGGTCGCGGTGGCGCGGGTCGGTGTTGGCCTGCACCTTGAACACGAACCCCGAGAAGGGGTCGTCGATCCGCACCTCGCCGCCCGTCGCCGTCTCCCACGCCCCCGGCGCGCAGCCGAGGTCGACCACCGAGTCGAGCAGGTGCCGCACGCCCGAGTCGCCGAGGGCGGCGCCGAAGTAGACCGGCGTCGTCTCACCCCCGCGGAACTGCTCGTCGTCGTGGTCGGCGCCGACGCCGCTCAGCAGGTCGAGCTCGTCGCCGAGCCGGTCGCGGATCGCCGGCGTGAACGCCTCGTGCTGCCGCCAGTCGGCCACCGGCGCGTGCGCCGTCGGCGCGGCGGTGCCGATGCGGCCGAAGGGCTCGAGGGCACCCGAGGCGCGATCGACCAGGCCCAGGAAGGCGCCCTCGTCCATCACGGGCCACGTGACCGGGGTCGGGCGCAGGCCGATCTCGCGCTCGATCTCGTCCAGGAGCTCCAGCGGGTCGCGCCCCGGGCGGTCGAGCTTGTTGACGAAGGTGATCACCGGCGTGCCGCGCGTGCGGCAGACCTGGAACAGCTTCAGCGTCTGCGGCTCGAGCCCCTTGGCGGCGTCGATCACCATGATCGCCGTGTCGGTGGCGGTGAGAACCCGGTAGGTGTCCTCGGAGAAGTCCTTGTGGCCGGGGGTGTCGAGCAGGTTGAGGACGTGGCCGCGGTAGGTGAACTGCAGCGCGGCCGAGGTCACCGAGATGCCGCGCGTGCGCTCGATCTCCATCCAGTCCGACCGCGCCCCCGCCCCGCCGCGCCGCGCCCGCACGGCGCCGGCGAGATCGATCGCCCCGGCCTGCAGCAGCAGGCGCTCGGTGAGCGTCGTCTGGAGATGATCGCGAAGGTCCGCCGGCGGGCGGCCTCGGGTGCGGCGGTCGGGTCGGAGCTCATCCCCCGAAGGGTAGTCGCTCCCGGGCACCGGTCGCATCACCGTCCCCCGCTGCCCTATACGACCGGCGCGAAGGACTACCCGCGGGGTGCACCATGTACGGCGTAGCCTCGGTCGAGTGGATCTGACCCCGATGCCTCGACCGGCGGCGCCCGGTCTGCGGGCGTCCACCTGGTCGCCCGGGCCGGTCGCGTCGGCCGCAGCGGACATCGACGCCATCCTCTCCGGTCGCCGCCTGCGCGCCGTGTACCAGCCGATCGTCGAGCTCGAGACCGGCAAGACGGTGGCCGTCGAGGCGCTCGTGCGCGGGCCGGAGGGAGATCTCGCGACGCCACACGCCCTCTTCCGGGCCGCACGCCTCCATGGCCGGCTGATCGAGCTCGAGAAGCTCTGCCAGGAGACGGCGGTCGCCGGGGCCCGCCGCGCCGGGCTCGGCGTTCCCCTGTTCGTCAACGTCGAGCCGGAGGCCGTCGAGGCGGAGGATCTCAGCACGCTTGCGCGCACGGCGGCGATCCTCGGGGGGTCGACCCAGCTCGTGATCGAGATCACCGAGCGCGCGCTGACGGCACGGCCCGCGGAGCTGATCGACCTGCTCGCCCGCGCCCGGCGCCTCGGATGGGGGATCGCTCTCGACGACGTCGGCGTGGACCCGCGATCGCTCGCACTGCTGCCCATCGTCCGCCCGGACGTCGTGAAGCTCGACCGGGCCCTGATCCAGGACCGGCCGAACGCCGCGTCGGCGGCGATCCTGACCGCGGTCGCATCCGAGTGCGAGCGCACGGGCGCCATCGTCCTGGCCGAGGGCATCGAGACCGAGCGCCACCGGCTGACGGCGCTCGCGGCCGGCGCGACCCTCGGGCAGGGCTACCTCCTCGGACGCCCGGCACCGCTTCCGCGAGGGCTCTGCGGCCCCTGGCGGGCACCGGTGCTCGCCGAGCTGCAGCCCGACTCCGCCGGGGCGACGCCCTTCTCGGTGGTCTCGCCGGGCCGGCCCATGCGCCGGGCGAGCTGGCGCTTCCTCCTCCAGGTGAGCGATGTTCTGGAGGCCCAGGCGCGGGCCCTCGGCCCGGAGGCGCTCATCGTGAGCGCCTTCCAGAGCGCCGAGCGGTTCACACCGCTCACGGCGGATCGCTACCGGCTGCTCGGCGCCCGCGCGGCGTTCGTGGCCGCCCTCGGAGTCGGTATGCCGATCGAGCCCGTACCCGGGGTCAGGGGGGCGGCGCTGCGGCACGACGACCCCCTTCAGGGGGAATGGAGCGTCGTGGTGCTCGGCCCGCACTTCTCCGGAGCCCTCGTCGCGACGGAGCTCGGCGCGCCGGTGGGCCGGCCGGACTTCTCCTACGCAGTCACCTACGACCGCGATCTGGTGGTGCGCGCCGCCACCACGCTCCTGAGACAGGTCGTCCGCGCGTCTAGCGAATGATCGTCACGGGAGTGCCGGGCCCGATGTGCCGGGCCATCCATGTCACGGCCGTCGTGGAGAGTCGGACGCAACCGTGCGACGCGGCGGTGCCGAGCACGCCCCCGATGTTCCGGGTGCCGTGGAACGCGATCTGCCCCGGACCGCCCGCGAACTCCTGCAGCACCTCCGACCGGGCGCTCAGCGCGAGCGCGTAGGGCGCCCCGGGCTCCCGGGGATCGAGCACGACGACCTCCTCGACGAAGAAGCGCCCGGAGGGGGTCGGCGTCGCGGGCGCGCCGACGACCGCACCGAAGGTGCGCGCCCGGCGGCCGTCGCGGTGGACGGTGACGCGCCGCGCCGACAGATCGACGCGGATCGCCCAGCCTGTCGTCGCCGGCGCGGTCAGGCGGGCCCTGACCCAGCCGGACCGCCCGTTGGGGCGCCCGCCGAGCAGGACGCGTAACCAGGAGGCGCCGGAGGGGTCACGCGTCACCCCGATCACGGGCAGGACCCTGCGCGCGCCGGTGAGCGGGCTCCTGTCGCGGACGACCGAGACACGGGCGGACGTGGTGCTCGGCGCTGCGCGCGCCACCGTGGAGTGGTTCACGATCGCGAGACGCTGCCCCGTCCCCTCCGGCGCCGCCGATGCGGCGCCGGAGGGGGAGCAGGCACACAGGATCGCCACGATCGCCGCGGCGATCCCGGGACGACCTAACCCGTGAATCCGGGCCCTCCCGGAGTGCGCCGGACCTGCTGCTCGCACGTCCGGAACACGAAGCTGAGGTTCGCGGCGCGCGTCCCGTCGGAGAAGATCACGCGGGCCCTCAGCCGGTGGGCTCCGCTGAGGCTGTGGACGATGAACGCGAAGGGCGAGCGCCCCCTGAGTGTGCCGACGGTGCGCCCGTCGAGCGCGAAGGTGACCCGACGGATGAACTGCCCGCGCACGACCACCCGGAAGTCACCGTTCACGCACCGGCCGGCGCCGTGCCGCGCCACCGTGCGGGCGATCGCCCGCGGTGTGATCGTCATGAAGGCCGCTCCGCGGCGCGTCGCCGGGGCGCTGCCCGGCCCCCCGCCTCCGGGCACCGCGCCGCCGCCGGGCGGGGTCGCGCCCCCGGGCGTGGTGCCCGCCGCGCACTCGCCCCGCGTGACGGTGTTGGTGTCGAGCGTCACGGCGCCGTTGCGGGCGAGCGCCCGCCCGTGCAGGGTCGCGCGAGTCTTCAGCGAGATCGACTGCAGGGCGAGGATGTTCCCCCGGAAGGCGGTGTCCGTGCCAAGCGTGGCCGAGCTGCCGATCTGCCAGTACACGTTGCAGGCCTGCGCGCCGCCGGTCAGCACGACGCGACTGCCCGAGGCCGTGGTGAGCGCCGAACCCACCTGGATGACGAACACGGCGTTCGGGTTGCCCTGTGCGTTCAGGGTCACGTCGCCGGTGAGCAACAGCGAAGAGGAGCGCTTGTAGACGCCGGGGGTGAGAAGGAGGCCGCCGAGATCGCCGGGGACCAGCACCGGGGGCGTCCTACCCGCGGCGTCGTCGTAGGCGACTCCCAGATCGGACTCCGCCTGCGCCGCCGCCGCGTCGGCGGCGTGGATCGTGCCGTTGACGGTCCCGGGCGGGAACCCGGTGACCGCGGTGCCCGGGCTCACGCCCAGGTCGCCGGCGATCACGCTCGGGCCGGTGTTGGTCACCGTCGAACCCGCCAGGACGGCGTAGCTGCCGGCCGTACCGAGGCCGACGGCGGGCTGGGCCGCGTGGCCCGGCGAGACCAGTGCGACCAGAAGCCCTATTGCGACCGGCGGTATCGCCCACCGGGATCTCGACGCTGCTGTGGTCATGTGGTCCTCTCACCTGCGTATCGCGTCCCGGCGGATCGGTCGGGCCAGCCCCGGCGTTCGCGCGGAACATCGGAGCCTTGACGCGAGGGAATGGGCTCCGGATCGAGGCCGCGAGGGCGGGCTCCGGATCAAGCGCCCGCTCGGCCTCCTCGGGCCCGTGATGAGTCGGACGTGACAGCGGCAGGGCTCTTCGTCCGCCGTGGCGGGAACGGGAGCCGCGTTCGGCGTCACACGGGGTATCGGCATCCCCGCTCGCCCCGCGACCCGGGGGGCAGTCCATCGCGACGCGCTCGAACCCACGCTCCGACGGCTCGCTCCCACCGCCGCCCTCGCGTGGCGTCCCTCAGACGGCGGTCAGACGGCCGGCGCCGGGGCCGCGGCGAAGGTGATCGACATGCGCACGAGCACGAAGCGCGGCGCGAAGCAGCGGTAGCGCGTCGTGCGCGTGACCACGCGCTCGCCGTCCACCGTCTCGCGGGTCGCGGTCGTCACCGGGCCGCAGTGGCGGTTGCCGCCGAAGCGGGCGACGGTGTTCGGGGGCGAGGGGTCCGGGCCGGGCGGCGGCTCGCCCACGGCGAGGACCGGACCGAGCGTGAGCCCGGCCGCGGATGCGTAGCGGGCCGCCTGGACCTGGGTGTTGATGAACGCGCGCGGCACGGCCAGCGTGCGCGCCCGCTCGACGGCGCGGGTGATCTTCAGCTGGGTGAGGGGCTCGCTGACGCGGACGCGCGCCTGGCCGATCCCCGACGCCTCCACCGTCTGCGCGTACGCCGGGGTCGCCGCGACCCCGGCGGCGAGCGCCGCCGCGATCGCCGTCCGCCAGGCCGCCCCGCCACGCCGTGAGCCGTGCTGAGCCATGACCGTCTCCATGTCGTCGGGAAGGCCCGGGTCGGGAACGACGGGCCTGCACGTATCTACACCAGGGAGCGCCGATCCCTTCCCGACCGGCCGGCGGCCTCCCGCGCTCGTCCCTCACCCGGCGGAGCCGGGCGCCTCCGCGACCGCGCGCCGCAGAGCGTCGCTCGCCCGGTAGCCGGTGGTGCGACCCTTCCCGTCCCGGACCACCAGCCCGGCGTCGGCCAGCCGTCGCAGGTCGTTGCTCGCCGTGGCGTCGGAGACCCCGGCCTCGGTGGCGTACGCCGACCGGTCGACCCGGGCCGAGAGCGCGAGCTCCATGGCGACGGCCAGGCGGTCGGGCCAGCCCCTCTCGGCGACGAGGCCCTCGAGGACCGCCCAGCGGCGACCGGCGTGGACAATCTGCTCGAGGCGCCGGCGCGCCTGGACGATGTGCGCATCCACGCAGAAGCGCACCCAGGGTGCGGCGTCGCGCTCGGGCTGATACCGCCCGCCCTGCACCTCCTGGAGCACTGCGTAGTACGCGGCGGTGTTGCCCCCGAGGTGCTCCTCGATCGAGACGAACTCGGGCGCGAGCGGCCCCTCCCGGGCGAGGACCAGGGACTGCGTGATGCGCGAGATGCGCCCGTTGCCGTCGCGGAAGGGGTGCACCGACACGACGTGCAGATGCGCCATCGCGGCGCGGACCGCGACGTGTGCGTCGAGATCGCCCTGACCGAGCCACGCGATGATCTCCCCCATGAGGCCCGGGACCGACTCCCAGGGAGGACCGACGTACGCCGGAGGGCCACCCACGGGGCTCGTCACCTCGATGCCGTGGCTCCGGTAGCGACCGGGGTCCTTCCCCCTCTGGAACGAGCAGGCCTCGAAGTGCAGGTCGAGGATCACGCGATCGACCCACCGGAAGTGGGGATCTCCTGCCATGACGCCGACGTGGTCCATCGCGAGGGCGTAGCAGGAGAGCGCCAGGCGATCGTCATCCCGTGGGCCCGCCGACGTCCCGGCGGCCACCGCGACCCGCTCGCTCTCGGGCACACGGAACCCCTCGATCTCGATCGAGCTCTCGGCCGACTCCGCGCGCCATCGCCGGCGCAGGTCGCCGAGCCAGGGGCCTGCGTTGCCGGCCTGCTCACCGAGCCGGGCGCGGAGCTCGTCGAGCTCGGCCAGCGGCTCCGCGAGCGCCACCGAGGAGGGCGTGGCGTAGATCATGGGCTTCAGTCTAGACGTTTATTCGAATAAACGTCTAGACGCATGAAGGCATGCTAGCCCGGGGCCGGTCTGGCGGCCCGGGATCTCCGCCGCCGTGGTCACCACGATGGTAGGCGGCGCCGCCTGGGCCGTACCGGCGAGGAGCGCGAGGGCGAGGACGGCCGCCGGGACGATGACGGCCGCGGGCCGGCGGGAGCCGGAGGTCACCGGGGTTTCGGCGCGCCGGGGATGGCGTCCTTGTATTACGACGCGGACACCGGACGCAATAGCGTCCCCGTCGTCGCGCTCACTCCTCGCAGGCGATCCCGTCGCGGTCCACGTCGAGGTTGTGGACGTCCTCACCCACCACGCGGAAGTTCCGCGCCGCGATCTCGCCGCAGTCGACGTCGGGCGGAGCGGGCGGGATGCACGCTCCGGCGTAGTTGGGATCGCAGCCCGCCCGCGCCGGCGCAGGTGCCCGCCGGGGCGGCGGGGGGCCGATTCGCGCGCCGTCGGATCGGGCTTGGTGGTGTTCCCGCGACATGGAGGTCCCCAGAGGCCGTTCCGCACCTTCCGCGCGCGATGCTGGGCTCGGAAGAAGGGCACGGCGTGCGTGAAGCGCTCGCCCCCGTAGACGTAGACCTTCGCGTGCCCGGTCGCGACGAGGGTGAAGTTCACCGACCCGCGCCGACCCGACTTGCCGGGGGTGTAGACGTAGGCGAGCAGGCGCGCATAGCGGTCACGCTCGTCCTGGGTCGGGTCGGTGACGAGCCGGACCCTGCGCCCCACCGGAAGCAACCGCGCGGTGCGCGCGCTCGCCTGGGGCCCGAAGCACTGCACGGGCTTACGCGGATCGCGCGTCTCCGGCGTGTCGATCCCGAGCAGCCGCACCGGCGTCTCGAATCCCCGGACCACGACCTTCACCGTGTCGCCATCGACCACGTCCGACACCGTGCCGCTCAGCGTGAGCGCATGTGCGTCGGCGGCGCCGGCGAACGCACCGGCCGCGAGGCCCAGGACCAGCAGCCGGCGTATCCGGCGCCCCGTCGTCGACTCAGCCCTCACACGCGACCCCGTCACCGTCCCTGTCGAGGCCCGACGGATCGTCCGGATAGCGGTTCAGGTACTGCTGTGCGCTCGTTCCGTCGGACAGGGGGAAGTCGTCGCAGTTGTAGCCCGAGCTGCGGCCGGGACCGGAGGGCTGCGCGGGTCGCGGCGCCGCGGCAGAGGGAGGCGGAGCGGGCTTCGGAAAGACGGCCACGCCCTCCTTGGCGATCCGGAAGCCGCGCCTCGTGGCGGTGTCGACGCAGGTCACCCCGTTCGTCTTGGAACGGCAGTAGATGCCGAGGTACAACTGGTTGCGGCCGTAGGGCAGCACCGGCGCGGACGCGATCGGCCCGACGAGCGAGAACGGGCGCTCGCGTGCCTTCTGGCCCTTGACCAGCTGAGCGCCCCGGCGCGGCGACACGCTGACGCACCGGACGTTGGCCCTACCGGACCCCTGCGCGATGACGCACCGCAGGTTTCCGGTCGGGCTCTCGAACGCCAGCGCCGGCTGGCGCGCCGTGGCGTCGGCGCCGATGGCACCGCCGGCCACGAGGGCCGCGCCGACCAGCAATGCGATCGCGCAGACGAGTCGCAGCATGAATGTCTCCGGGAGGAAGGGGGCCCTCTTCGGCCCCGTCACGCCCGACCCTACGAGCGGCGTGAGTTAACAACCAGTCCAGGAACGTAAGTCGAAGGTCTAGTTCGACGCGCCCGGCCGGCGCACGGATCGCCCCGGAACGACACGAGCCCCGCGGAACGGGGCTCGTGTGAGTGGGCAGTACTGGGATCGAACCAGTGACCCCTCGCGTGTGAGGCGAGTGCTCTCCCGCTGAGCTAACTGCCCGGGGGGCGCAGGATACCACCGGCCATCGTCCGGTCCCCAACCGCGGGCGGGGCTCTCAGAGCAGTTCGAGCTGGGGCGGGGCGGCCCCGGCGGTCGCGATCGCGCCCTCCCCTGCCAGCAGAGCGGCCTTGCGGGCGAGGCCGCCGACGTAGCCGCGCAAGGCCCCGTCGGCGCCGATCACGCGGTGGCACGGGATCACCACCGGGACGGGCGTGCGCGCGACCGCGCCCGCCACGGCCCGCACCACATCAGGGCGACCGACGATCTCGGCGAGCCGCCCGTAGCTCACCGTCGTCCCGTGCGGGATGCAGCGCAGCTCGCTCCACACGCGCATCTCCAGGGGCCCGCCGCGCAGGTCGAGCGGCAGGTCGAACGTCGTTCGGCGGCCGGCGAAGTACTCGTCGAGCTGGGCGGCGGCGCGGGCGAGCGTGGGCGGCGGGGTCCCGGCGGCGCACGCCGGCGCGGCGTCATCGTCGAACCGGAGCGCGCGGAGGCCGAACCGCCCGGCCTCGAGCGCGATCGGCCCGAGCGGGCTGTCGTAGGTCATGCACCGGATGGCTGCGTCGTTCATCGGAAGGCTCCTCCGTGTCCCTGCCGGGCATCGTGCCTGGAGAACGGCGGCGGCGGGAGGTGCGTGAGATGGCCCCCGGAGCCGGGCCGGCTTCGCGGGACACCGGCTCAGTACGCCTCGGGGTCCAACTTGAGGGCCTCGTTGAAGCGATTGACCATGTTGTAGAGCGCCGCGATCATCGTGATCTCGACGATCTTCGACTCGCCGAAGAACCGGCTGAGCTCTGAGCCTGAGTACACGGCGTCGGAGATCGCGCCCGGCCGCAGCGTCAGCTCCTCGGCGTAGGCAAGCGCCGCCCGCTCGTCGTCGCCGATGCCGGCGGAGGCGGGGTCGCGCATGGCGGCGATCTCCACGGGGGTGAAGCCCATCTTCGCGCTGATCTGCTCGTGTGCGTGGGTGCAGTAAGCGGATTGGTTCAGCATCGAGACGCGCAGGATGATGCGCTCCTTGAGCTTGGCGTCGATCTCGTCGGGCTGCTGCACGGCCGCGACGAACGGCCCCATCACGGCGAGGATCGCCGGCTTGTGAGCCAGCGCCAATGTAGATGTTCGTCACCTTGCCCCGCTTGGCGACCATCCGCTCGAAGGCCGCCCGGACCGCCGGATCCTCGGTCGTCGCCTCCTCGATGTACGTCACCCGCGCCATCCGGCCCCCCTGATCGCGGTCTCCCGGTGACGCCGCACCACCATCGGCGGCGACGGCGGACCCGCTGCCGGGGACGCTCGTCCGGTGGTGTCCCCCCAGTCCAAGACCGATCGGTCGCACGTCGATAGGCCCTCGTTATCGATCGAACCGAGGTCGAACCGGAGACCTCTCGAATCGCTGGACGCCGATGACCGACAGGAGCTTCAGCCTCTCGTAGTCCTCGGTCCCCGGCGTCGCGGTGTAGACGAGGAGTGACTGCGCCTGGTTCTCCGCGACGAGCACCTGGCAGTCGAGCTCGATCGTCCCGACCGACGGATGCACCATCCGCTTGCGCTGGCTGGTGTGCACGGCCACCTCGTGGTCGTCCCAGATCGTGCTGAACTCCTCGCTCTCCTCGCGCAGGCGAGCGACCAGGTCGGCGGCCCTCGAGCCAGGTCCCCCGCGGGCCAGGACTGCGCGGAGGGCGGCGACCCAGGTCCGCGTGTGGCGCTCGTGGTCCTCCTCCGGGTAGAACGATCGCACGGCCGGGTCGGTGAACCAGCGGTAGTAGAGGCTCCTCGAAGGGCCCTCGTAGGAGGTCTGATCCCCGAGGAGTGCGACCGCCAGCGGATTCTGGACGAGGGTCTCGGCGAGCTCGGAGACGACCTGCGCCGGAGTGTCGAGGCGGTCGAGCACGCGCATGAGGGCCGGGTTGACGTGATCGGCGCTCCCGGCGCGCGGCGGGGCTGTGTGCCCGGCGAGGCGGAACAGATGATCCCGCTCGTCCTGGGTGAGGCGCAACCCGCGCGCGATGGCCGCGAGCATCTGCACCGACGGCTGTGGCCCGCGCTGCTGCTCCAGGCGGCTGTAGTAGTCGGTCGACATGTTCGAGAGCGCCGCGACCTCCTCGCGGCGCAGGCCGCTGGTGCGCCTGCGCGGGCCCTTCACCATCCCGACGTCCTCGGGCTGCAGCGCCTCGCGGCGGCGGCGGAGGAAGTCTGCGAGCTGCGCCCGGTCCATGCGCCGATTATGCGGGGGCGCGGCCTCCCCAGCCAGGGACCGCCGATCCCTGACTCGGCGCTCATCCGTGGATCGCCGATCCCTGGATCGACGCTCCCCTTGTTCGCCCGCGCGCGGGGGCGCACTCTCGATGCATGACAACCACACCTCGCACCCTCGAAGATCGGCCCGGCCTCTCCGGCCGCAGCGCAGATGGGGACCGTCTGGGCACCCTCACCGCCGCGCACCACCCGTCGCGGGCGGCCGCCTGATGCGACTCGGCGTCCACTTCGTCGACTTCGCGCTGCCGGGCGGCCCCGCGGCCATCGCCCCGACGCTGGCCGCGACCGCACGAGCAGCCGAGGAGGGCGGCTGCGCGTGGTTCTCGGTGATGGACCACTGGTTCCAGATGGAGGACTTCGGCAGCGCCCAGGAGCCGATGCTCGAGGGCTACACCTCCCTCGGCTTCGTCGCCGGCCAGACGCGCACGATCGACCTCGGCCTCCTGGTTACGGGCGTCACCTACCGACATCCGGGCCTGCTCGCCAAGCAGGTGACCACCCTCGACGTCCTCTCGGGGGGCCGCGCAGTGCTCGCGATCGGGGCGGGCTGGTACGAGCGCGAGCACGCAGGGCTCGGCGTCCCGTTCCCCCCCGTGCCAGAGCGGCTCGAGCGTCTCGAGGAGACGCTCCAGATCTGCCGCCAGATGTGGAGCGACGACGACGGCCCCTTCGAGGGTAGGCACTACCGCCTGGCCGAGACGATCTGCTCCCCGCAACCGCTGCAGCAGCCCGCGCCCAGGATCATCGTCGGCGGCGGAGGCGAGCGTAAGCTCCTGCGGCTCGTCGCCAGGTACGCCGACGGGTGGAACTTCTTCGGGATCAGCCCGGCGGTCATCGGCCACAAGATCGAGATCCTCGACCGCCACTGCGAGGCGGAGGGCCGCGATCCGGCGAGCATCACGAAGACGATCCTCGCCCTCGGCGACCCGCTCGCCGACCTCGACGCCTCGAGTACGCCCGGCTCGGGGTCGAGCACGTCCAGGTGATGCCGAGGGGCCCCGACCCGGTGGGCGTCGTGAGCCGGCTCGGCGAGGAGGTCGTCCCCCAGCTCGCCGCACTCGGCCCGGCCTGAGCGCTCGCGCGCCGCCGGCGCGCGAGCGCAGCGCTTCGGCGCGATCCAGAGCGGGACCCGCGGCACGACGACCCCGGTCGAGATGCCTCATCAGACCGGCATCCCGACCGGATCAGCGGAGAGAGAGGGATTTGAACCCTCGAGACGGGAAACCCGTCTACGCGCTTTCCAGGCGCGCTCCTTCGGCCGCTCGGACACCTCTCCGGGGGGGCCGATCGTAGCGCACGGCCGCGCCGGCTTGGCGGCCCGAACAGACGGGTGGAAGTCCGCAGCGCCGATCCGGGGGGCTCGCGACGCGCGCCGGAGGGGCGTCGTCGTAGCGTGGTGGACGAGGCGCGGCACCGCGCGCCCGGGATCACGAGCGAGGAGGCGGACATGTCCAGCGCGACGGGCGCGGAGCGGGTCGCCATCGTCACCGGGGGCGCCGCCGGCATCGGCCGGGCGGCGGCGGGCGCCTTCGCGCGCCGGGGGGCGGCGGTGGTG
>LNEQ01000164.1 GCA_001464995.1 Actinobacteria bacterium Ga0077541 | reverse complement strand
AAGCCGCTGACCACCACCAGGTCCACGCCGTCGGCGCGCGCGGCCGCGTCCATCAGGTCGTAGGCCGCCGCCACCGCCGGGCACATCGGCTTCCCGTCACGGTAGAGCAGCGGCCCCGAGTAGCCCCCGCCCGTCGCCCACCCCGTCGGCCCGCCGCCGGCGAGCGCCGGCACGGCGAACCCCGCGCGCGCCGTCGCCCGCGCCCGGGTCCCCCGCGGCCCCGGGACGCTGACGACGACTTCGACCCCGGCGGGCGGCCAGGCCCGGTCCGGGAAGCGCAACGACTCGACCCGGGCGCCGGCCGGCGTGGCCGACCGCTGTGCGACCTCCCCGAGGCGCTCCCGCCAGAGGCCGGCGGCGCTCGCCGGCGCGAGGGCGGCCTCACCGAAGCGGGCGCTCAGCTCGCGGCCGGCCGACAGGGCCGCCAGATCCGCGGCGGTCTGGGCCTGGGCGACCGCCAACTGGGCCCGCCCGAGCACGAACAACGACACCACGCCGAGCAGCAGGACCGCCGCCGTGGCGAGGGCGAGCGGCAGCGCCTGCCCGGACTCCGCCGACCGGCGAGGTCCCCTCACGGCACCCGCACCCCCACCCGGGCGGGGACCTCCATGCCCGCCGACCCGGGCAGCACCACCGGCACGGGCGCGTGCGTCGAGACCACCACCACGTCGCCCGCCGCACCCGCCGCCGCCCGTATCGCCATCACCCGCACCTCGGCCTGCACGCGCAGGCCTGCGCCGATCACCGACATCAGCTGCCAGGCGAGCAGGCCGACCACGATGAGGGTCGGAACCATGGCGAGCAGCTCGATCGCCGCCTGGCCGCGCTGACCACGCCGTGTCACGGACGCTCCCCCGGGGCGGAGGCGGCCACCTCGAGGCGGGGCATCAGGGGGAGCACCGGCGGAACCGGCACGCGCACCCGCACGACCCCGCCGTCTGCGCCCAGCATGACGGCGCCCGCGGCGTAGCGGGGCGGCAGGGCCGCGCGCACGGCGTCGCCGGCGGGCGCCCCGACCTCGGCGGCCCGGGCGCCCGCCCGGGCCGCGCCACCGGCGAGGGTCCATGCGTACCCCGCCACGGCGAGCTGCCAGCCGATCAGCCCGACGAGGGCGAGCAGCGGCAGGATCGCCACCAGCTCGACGAGCGACTGCCCGCGCTGCCCGTCCCGTGACCGTCGTCGTCGCATGACCCCACGCTAGGCGGGGCCACCGTCACGGCTCTTCGCCGACCGGTGCCATCCGTGTGCCGCGCCCGTGCCGTCGCCGGCGCGGCTCCCCGCTCAGCGGAAGCGGCGGCTCTCCCGGACGACCCAGACGATCACGAGGACGAGGATCGCGATCAGCGCCAGCACCCCGAGCGGCGTCAGGCGGTCGCCGAGCAACGGGAAGCCCACGAGCAACAGCAGGGCGATGCCGACCCCGCAGGCGATGATCAGGTTGCGCTGCCAGGGCTTCAGCACCAGCCACGCGAGCTGGTTCTGGCGGAAGTAGTTGTAGGCGAACGACAGGATGGCCGCGACGAAGATCACCTGGATGATCAGGCTCGCCGAGAACGCCGCCCCGCCGAAGCCCTCCTGGGAGACGAAGACCAGCCCCGCGATGACGGCGATGATCGCGGCGTTCCGCACCGCGACCCAGTTGACCCTCATGAGCCGGGCGGCGTCGCCTCGGCCGCCAGCCGGGCCGCGAGGTCGTCGAGCCCCATCGCGCCCTGGTCGCCCTTGTGGCGCGCGCGGGCCGACGCGGTGCCGGCCTCGGCCTCCTTGTCGCCCACGATCAGCAGATAGGGCGTCTTCGACAACTCGCCGTCGCGGATGCGACGCCCGATCGACTCGCTGCGGGCGTCGACCTCCACGCGCAGCCCCTCGGCCCGCAGCCGCGCGCGCACGGCCTCGGCGTACCCGTGGTGGCGGTCGGAGACCGGCAGCACGCGGGCCTGCACCGGCGCGAGCCACAGCGGGAAGTCGCCGCCGGTGTTCTCGATCAGGATCCCGAGGAAGCGCTCGATCGAGCCGGTGATCGCCCGGTGGATCATCACCGGGCGCTCCTCGGTGTCGTCGGCAGTGGTGTAGGCCAGGTCGAATCGCTCGGGCAGGTAGAAGTCGAGCTGGCAGGTGCCCAGCTGCCAGGAGCGCCCCATCACATCGGTGACCTGGAAGTCGATCTTCGGCCCGTAGAACGCGCCGTCTCCGACCTTCAGCCCGTACTCGCGGTCGCCCAGCGCGTCGCGCAGGGCCTCCTCGGCGGCGTCCCACATCTCCGGCGTGCCGGTCGCCTTCTCGGGGCGGGTGGAGAGCTTCAACGAGACCTCGTCGAAGCCGAACTTGGCGTAGAAACGGTCGGTCAGGTCGAGGACCGCGTTGACCTCGTCCTTCACCTGGTCGAGGCGGCAGAAGACGTGGGCGTCGTCCTGCGTGAACGCCCGCACGCGGAAGAGCCCGTGCAGCACGCCCGAGAGCTCGTGGCGGTGGACGTGCCCGAACTCGGCGTACCGGATCGGCAGGTCGCGGTAGCTGTGGCGGCGGCTCCGGTAGACCAGGCAGGCCCCGGGGCAGTTCATCGGCTTGATCGCGAACTGCTGCTCCTCCACCTCGGAGAAGTACATGTTCTCGCGGTAGTTCTCCCAGTGGCCGCTGGTCTTCCACAGGTCGACGTTCAGCATCGTCGGGGTCTGGATCTCGTCGTAGTCCATGCCGGTCAGCTCGTCGCGCACGGCCGCCTTGATGCCGTTGACGACCGCCATGCCCTTGGGCAGGAAGAACGGGAAGCCCGGGCCCATGTCGTCGAAGTGGAACAGGTCGAGGTCGCGGCCGAGGCGGCGGTGGTCGTTGGCGCGGGCCTGCTCGAGCCGGGCCATGTGGGCCTCGAGGTCCTTCGCGCTGGTGAACGCCGTCGCGTAGAGGCGGGTGAGCTGGGGGTTCTTCTCGCTGCCGCGCCAGTAGGCGCCGGCGACCGACTGCAGCTTCACCGGGCCGATCCGCCCCGAGTCCTGCACGTGCGGGCCGCGGCAGAGGTCGACGAAGTCGCGCTGACGGTAGAGGGAGACCTCGGTCTCACCCTGGCGCTCGAGCTCGTCGACCTGGTCGACCTTGTAGGGGTCGTCGCGCTCGGCGAAGTACGCGCGCGCATCGGCCATGCTCATGACCGTGCGCTGGAAGGGGGCCTTGGCGGCGACGATGCGGGCGATCTCGGCCTCGATGGCCGGGAAGTCGTCCTCGGTGAGCGGCCGGGGCAGGTCGAAGTCGTAGTAGAAGCCGTCGTCGATCGGCGGCCCGAAGCCGAACTTCGCGCCGGGCACGACGGTCTGCACCGCCTCGGCCATGACGTGCGCGGCCGAGTGGCGCATCACGTAGAGGTAGTCGTCGCCGCTCTTGGGCGTGATGATCTGGATGGCGTCGTCGTCGTCGAGCGCGCGGGCCAGGTCGCGGATCTCGTCGCCGACCCGCACCGCCACGGCGGCCTTGGCCAGGCCGGGCCCGATGGCGGCGGCCGCGTCATGCCCGGTCGCCCCCTCGGGCAGGTCGAGCCGGCTGCCATCGGGGAGGGTCACGTTCACGCGCCTGACTCTACCAACGGCGGTCGGTGCCACCCCGAGGCCCTTGTGGGCCCGGCGGGACGGGGTGATGATCCCCGGATGCTGCAGCGGTTCCTCTACACACCCGAGGGACGTGTGATCGTGCCCCGGATGCTCGGGGTGGTCGTGACGACCCTGGCCTGCGCCATCTTCGGCAGCTTCCTGCTCGTGATCACGCCCATCCTGAGCGACCACGAGGGCCTGCGCACGGCCTGGGTGCTCTTCTCGGTCTTCCTGCTGAAGTTCCCCCTCGTGGCGCTGCTGTGGTGGTTCATCGTGCGCAACAAGGAGTGGCCGGTGAAGCCGCCGACCTGGAGCGACCGGGAGACCGGCGACATCCTCGCCTTCCTGCTCAGCGAGGCCGACCGCGCCCTGCTGCTGCCCGACGCGCAGGCCCGCCTCGCCTACCTCCGCGGCGAGGCCTGGAACGTCGCCGACCGCGTGGGAGGCGACCGCAAGCTCGATGCCGTGGACGTCGCGCTGCACATCGACGAGCTGATGGGGCGCATCCGCAGCCGGCGGGCGCCGCGCCGCTGATGTCCGGCGCGTCGCACGACGAGCTGCTGGCCGAGGCGATCGCCGCCGACGGGGACGGGTACCGGGCCCTCTACGCCGACCGCATCGCCGACGCGCACGCCTGCTTCGAGGCGGCGGCGGAGCTCTACCGGGCATCGTGGGAGGCCGCCCCGCCGCGCAGCTACGGGCGCCTGGTGGCCTACGTGAAGTCGGCGGCGCTGGCCGGGGAGCCCGAGGACGCGGCCACCTACGTGCGCGAGATCCTCGGCGGCGCCTGCGACTCCCCCACCTCCTGCTACGCCCTCGCGATCGCGGCGCTGATCGAGGACGACGACACCACGGCCGCCCGGGCCGCGGTGGCCATGACCGAGGGGGACGCGGCCTTCCTGCGCGCCGCCGAGGCGCTCGCCGCGCTCGCGGCGCGCGACCGGGGCGGCTACGCCCGCGCGGTCGCGGCGATCGTCGCCGACTTCGAGGGGCGCGAGCAGCACCTCACCGGCGTGGCGGTCGCCGACACGGCGCTGCTGATGGAGGCGCTCGCCGGACGGCGCGACATGGCGGTGCGACCGCCCTCGGAGCTGCTGCCCGACACGGTCTGAGCGCCCGCCGACCGCGAGCGCTCACGCCAGACGGTGTCGCGGGTCGAGGAAGGCCAGTCGCGCACGTCCGCGCTGGATGCCGTGGGCCGCCGTGCCGTCGGGCAGGCGCAGCGTCACCCTCCAGGCGAGCCCGCGCACTCCCTCCTGCACCAGCTCGTCCACCCGCTCCACGACCGCGGTCACCCGGCCCAGGCCGAGCACCTCGAGCGCGATGCCCTCGCCCACGGCCGGGGGCATCAGGCGACGTGCGTCAGTGGAAGGCCTCCCACACCAGGCCGATCGCGACGAGCACGAGCACCAGCGCCGCCGAGCGCGCGATGGTGTCGGCCACCTTCAGCGCCAGGCGCCGGGGCGGGTAGGGCCGGTCCATCGCATCGCGCATCGTCAGGTCGTCCTCGGTGATCCGTCGCCTGCTCACGATTCCCCCGGTTGGACGAAGCCCGACTCGTACGCCATCACGACCACCTGGATGCGGTCGCGCAGGCCGAGCTTGGAGAGTATCCGGGCGACGTGGGTCTTGACGGTCGCCTCCGAGACGACCAGGCGCTCCGCGATCTCGGCGTTCGACATGCCGCGGGCCATCAGGCGCAGCACCCCGGTCTCGCGCTCGGTGAGGTCGGCGAGGGCGTCGGGCGTCGCCTGCCCCGGCGGCGGCCGGCGCACGAAGTCCTCGATGAGGCGGCGCGTCAGCGCCGGCGCGAGCAGGGCGTCGCCGGCGGCGATGACGCGCACCGCGTTGACCAGCTCCTCCCGGCGGACGTCCTTGAGCAGGAAGCCCCCGGCGCCGGCCTTCATCGCCTCGTAGACGTACTCGTTCTGATCGAAGGTCGTCAGCATGAGGATGCGGGGCGCGGCCCCGCCGTCGGCCATCAGGCGGCGGGTCGCCTCGATGCCGTCCACCTCGGGCATCCGGATGTCCATCAGCACGACGTCCGGCCGCAGCGCGCGTGTCATCTCGATCGCCTCGCGGCCGTCGGCGGCGCCGCCCACCACCTCGATGTCGGGCTGGGCGTCGAGGATCATCCCGAAGCCGTCGCGCACGAGCGCCTGGTCGTCGGCGATCAGGACCCGGATCACGGGGCCGCCGCCGGGTCGAGGGGGAGCCGCACGCGCAGCCGGTAGCCGCCCTCCGGGCGTGGGCCGGCCTCCAGCTCGCCCCCGTAGAGGGCGACGCGCTCGCGCATGCCGACCAGGCCGTGTCCGCCGCCGTTGGACGACGGGTCGTGCCCGCGGCCGTCATCGCTGACGCGCAGCTCGAGCTCCCGGTCGCCGTAGCGCACCAGCACGTCCGCCCGGGCGGGGCCCGCGTGCTTGAGCGCGTTGGTGAGCCCCTCCTGCACGATCCGGTAGGCGGAGAGGTCGACACCCGATGCCAGCGGCCGCGGCTCGCCGTCGATGCGGACGCTCACCAGGAGGCCCGCCGCGCGGACGCTCTCCACCAGCTCGCCCAGGCCGTCGAGGCCGGGTTGGGGGGCCAGGGGGGCACCCGCCTCGTCCCTCTCGCGGAGCACGCCGAGCATCCGGCGCAGCTCGCCGAGCGCCGAGCGCCCGGTGTCCTGCACCGACGACAGCGGTCTGCGGGCGCGCTCGGGATCGACGTCCAGCATCGCCTCGGCGGCCTCGGCCTGCACGACCATCACGCTCAGGCTGTGGGCGACCACGTCGTGCATCTCGCGCGCGATACGGGCCCGCTCCTCGGCCACCGCCGCCCGCGCCTCGGTCTCGCGCTCGCGCTCCAGGCGCTCGGCGCGCTCGCGGAGCTCGGTCGTGCGGGCCGTGTTGGCCCGGTAGACGTATCCGACCAGCCAGGCGAAGCCGGCGGCCGGGATCGTGGTGAGCAGGTTGGTCCAGTGCCCCGACTCGTCGAGCGTCACGACGAACACGATCGCCCCGATCACCAGGGCGGCCCCGGCGAGCAACCCGCGCCGGCTGCGCACGTGCGCCCCGAGGACCCCTGTCGCCAGCATCACCGTGAGGAAGGTGCCGAAGGAGTAGGGCACCGACTGCGTCCAGATCACGGCCTGGGCGCACATCAGGACGAGCACGGCGACCGCGGCCGGGACGGGGGCCCGGCGGCGGCCCAGCAACAGGGGCAGGCCCCAGAGGAACGTGAAGACGGTGAGCCCGGCCGGCGAGCCCTCGATGTCGGTGCTGAGCCACACCTCGAAGAGCGTTATCGCGATGGCGATGGCGATGATCGCGTCGAACAGGTGCCGCTCGAGCAGGCGCCGGGGGGTCATGGGCGTGACGGTACTCCGCGGGCCCGCGGGCGTCGTCGCCCGGGCGGGCGGTACGGCGTCATCCCCGGGGATGACGCCACGTCACCGGCAGGGGGACCGGGCGCGGCGCAGGTCCATCCGCGCGCCCATGCCAGATCAGGACAGCGGCCGATGGCGTGGCGGGCGGGCGCTCATAGCGTCGTGGCCATCGATCCGGCCCACGTCCAGGAGGACACACGATGGCCCCCGAAGCGACCCTCCCGCACATCCGCGCGGCGCTCTCCGCGCCCGCCTCCGGCCCGTCCGCCGTCGCCGCGCGCGGCCTCGTCCGCCGCTACGGCGAGGGCGACGCCACGGTCCACGCCCTCCGCGACGTGTCGCTCTCGGTGGCCGAGGGCGAGCTGGTCGCCGTGATGGGGCCCTCGGGCTCCGGCAAGTCCACCCTCATGCACATCCTCGCCGGCCTCGACCGCCCCGACGCGGGCGACGTCTGGATCGGCGACCAGGAGATCACCGGCATGGGCGACAACGCCCTCACGCGGCTCCGGCGGCGCCACATCGGCTTCGTGTTCCAGTTCTTCAACCTGCTGCCCACGCTGACCGCCGAGGAGAACATCACCCTCCCGATGCGGATCGCCGGCGAGCGTGTCGACGCGGGGTGGCTCGGCGAGGTGATCGCGTCGGTCGGCCTCGGCGAGCGGCGCCGGCACCGGCCCTCGCAGATGTCGGGGGGCCAGCAGCAGCGCGTCGCCATCGCCCGCGCCATGCTCGCGCGCCCCACCGTCATGTTCGCCGACGAGCCCACCGGCAACCTCGACTCCCGCTCGGGAGCCGAGGTGCTCGAGATGCTCCGCCGCTCCGTGGCCGACCACGGCCAGACGACCGTGATGGTCACCCATGACGCCACGGCGGCCACCATCGCCGACCGCATCGTGTTCCTGGCCGATGGGCGCATCGTCCGGTCCCAGGGGCCGTCCACGGCGGCCGAGGTGCTCGAGGCGCTCGCGGAGGTGACGCGATGACCTGGGTCGCGCTGAAGAGCCTGATGGAGCGCCGCACCCGCGCGGCGCTCACCGCCCTGGCCGTCGTGCTGGGCGTCGCCATGATCGCGGGCAGCCTGATCGTCACCGACTCGATCGATCGGGCGTTCACCAGCGTCTACAGCAGCTCGTACGCCGAGACCGATGTCGTCGTGCGCAGCGCCCCGGTCGTCGAGGACTCGTTCGCCGGTACGCCCACGGTGCCGGCCGGGCTGCTGCCCCGCGTGCGGGCGCTCCCCGGGGTCGAGGCGGCGGGCGGCAACCTGCTGGACCTCTCCGGCACGACCAACATCGCCAAGATGGTCGATCGCGAGGGAGAGGTCATCACGGCCAACGCGCCGACCTTCGGCGCGGGGATCGACGCCTCCCAGCCGCGCTTCAACCCGTTCACCCTCATCGAGGGCGCCTGGGCGCGCGGACCGGGCGAGGTCGTGATCGACTCGACCACGGCCGCCGGCCACGGATTCGCCGTCGGCGACCGGATCGGCGTCGTCGCCGAGGGGCCGGTGCGCACCTTCCGCATCACGGGCCTCGCGACGTTCGGCGATCTCGACTCGCTCGGCGGCGCGACGCTCGCGATCTTCGACAACGCGACGGCGCGCGAGGTGCTCGGCAAGACCGGATTCGACGCGATCCAGGTCGCCGCGCGCCCGGGCGTCTCCGACGAGGAGCTGGCCCGTCAGATCGCGCCGCTGCTGCCCGGCACGGCACGGGTCGCGACCGGCGACGAGCAGGCGAGCGCCGACAAGCAGGGCGTGGAGCAGGCGATCACCTTCATCCGCGGCCTGCTGCTGACCTTCGGGGGCATCGCCCTCTTCGTGGGCGCCTTCGTCATCTTCAACACCCTGTCGATCACCGTCGCCCAGCGCTCGCGCGAGCTCGCGACGCTGCGCACCCTGGGGGCCTCCCGCCGCCAGGTCATGCGCTCGGTGATCGCCGAGGCCGCCCTGATCGGCGTCATCGCCTCGTTGGCCGGGCTGGGGCTCGGCCTGGCGCTGGCGAAGGGGCTCACCGAGATCTTCCAGGCGGCCGGACTCGACCTGCCGCAGGCCGAGACGGTCCTCGCCGGCAGCACCATCGCGATCTCGCTGATCGCGGGCACCGTCGTGACGCTGCTGGCCGGGGTGGTGCCGGCGGTCCGGGCCACCCGGGTGCCGCCGATCGCCGCGGTCCGCGAGGGTGCCTCGCTGCCCGCGAGCGCGGCCTCCCGGCGCGCGCCGCTGATCGCCATGGTGGCCGTCGGCCTCGCCGGCGCGATGCTGGTGCGCGGACTGCTGGCCGACGGCCTCGACACCACCGAGCGCCTACTGATGCTGGGCGGCGGGACGCTGGCCCTCTTCATCGGCGTGGCGGTCGTGTCGTCGCGCCTGGTCCGCCCGATCGCGGCGGTCGTCGGCTGGCCGATCTCCCGGCGCGGGGCGGCTGGGTCCCTGGCATCCGACAACGCCGTCCGCAACCCGTCGCGCACCGCCGCCACCGCCGCCGCCCTGATGATCGGCCTCGCGCTCGTCACCTTCGTCGCGGTGCTCGGGTCTGGACTCACCGGCACCGCCCGCTCGGACGTCCGCGACCAGATCTCCGCCGGCCACGTCGTCACCTCGGCGAACGGCTTCGACGCCGTGCCCGCGGCGGCCGGTCGCCTTCCCGGAGCGACCGTCTCGAGCGCGCGGGAGGACCGGGCCCTGGTCGCCGGCGACGGCGTCGCGGTGTCGGGCATCGACCCGGAGACGATCGCGAGCACGTTCCGCTTCCGCTGGGCGCCCGGCTCGGAGGACGCCCTCACCCGCCTCGGCCCCGGCGGCGTGATCGTGGACGACGGGTTCGCCGCGGATCACGGCCTGGTGGTCGGCTCCCGCGTCCCGCTCGTGAGCCCGTCCGGCGAGAGCACGACCTACACCGTCGCCGGGATCCACGACCCCCCGGACCTGGCCCCCGTGCTCGGCCGGGCGCTGATCTCGCACGAGGGGTTCGACGCCGTCTTCCCGCGGCCGAAGGACCGCTACACGCTCATCGCCGGCGCGGGCACCACGGCGAACGAGATCGAGGAGGCGCTCGTCGCGTTCCCCGACACCGCGGTGTCAACGACCGCCGAGTACGCGACCGACGCCACCGCCGAGCTCTCGGCACTGCTGAACATGCTCTATGTGCTGCTCGGCCTGTCGGTGGTGGTGAGCGTCTTCGGCATGGTCAACACCATGGCCCTCGCGGTGCACGAGCGCACCCGGGAGCTCGGGATGCTGCGCGCGGTCGGCATGACGCGCCGCCAGGTGCGCGCGATGGTGCGGGGCGAGAGCGTCATCACCGCCCTGATCGGCGCCGCGCTGGGGATCCCGCTGGGCGTCGGCATGGCGGCGCTCGCCACGCGGGCGCTCGAGGAGTGGGGCGTCGCCCTGACGATCCCCACCACGCTGGTGTGGTTCGTGGTCGTCGCGATCGCGGTGGGCGTGCTTGCGGCCGTGATGCCGGCCCGCCGGGCGAGCAGGCTCGACGTGCTGCGCGCCCTGCAGTACGAGTAGCGCGGCCGCGCGGTGGGCACGCCCGGACGGGCGCGTCCCACCGTCGGCGTGGGGCTCTACTTCCCCGTGGTGCGGTGCATCGCCGCCCGGGCGTGGCCCGAGCTGCCGCGCACGGCG
>LNEQ01000163.1 GCA_001464995.1 Actinobacteria bacterium Ga0077541 | reverse complement strand
GCGTCACCGAGGGCGCCGTGGCGGTGCGCGACGTCGCCCGGAAGAAGACCGTCCTCGTCCGCAAGGGCGGCAGCTACCTGGCCCGCGCACGCCGCTGACCTGGTGAGCCGGCGCGCCCTCCTGGCCTGCGGCGTGGCCCTGCTCGCCGCCTTCGGGGGGCTCGCGGCCGACGCCTCCGGGTTGCTGCAGCGCGGTGAGAGCGACACGGTCGATCTGCGCTTCGCCGCGCGCGGCGCGCACCCGGCGCCAGAGGTGGCCGTCGTCGGCATCGACGACGTCACGTTCGGCGACCTCGGCGAGCAGTGGCCCTTCCCGCGGAGCATGCACGGCGAGGCGATCGACGCGCTGCGGGCGGCCGGCGCCGGCCTGATCGTCTACGACGTCCAGTTCACCGAGGAGAGCGAGATCTCCGAGGACCTGGCTCTGTTCGACGCCGTCGCGCGCGCCCCGGGCACCATCCTCGCCACCAGCGAGATCGGCCCGGGCGGCACGACCAACATCCTCGGCGGCGACGACAACCTGGCCGGGATCGGCGCCGTCCCGGCGGCGAGCCACCTGCCCAAGGACGGCCGCGGCCTCATCCGGCGCTTCACGGCATCGGTCGACGGCCTCGACACGATCGCGGGCGCCGCGACGAAGGCGGTCAACGGGCGTCCGATACCCGCCGACGCGATGCCCGAGGACGGTGCGCTGATCGACTACCGGGGCGGACCCGGGACCATCGAGCATATTCCGTTCTCAGAGGTCATCGACCCGGACTGGAACCCACCCGCGTCACTGCGCGGGGCCGTCGTGGTCGTCGGCGCGACGGCTCCCTCGCTTCAGGACGTCCACCTGACGCCGGTGGGGTCGGGAAACCCGATGAGCGGCCCGGAGGTCCAGGCCAACGCCATCTGGACCGCGCTCCACGACGCGCCGCTCCGCGAGGCCCCGCTGTGGGCCGACATCCTGGCGATCGTCGGCCTGGGCGTCGTCGCCCCCCTGATCAGCCTGCGCCTGCGCTTCAGCCGGGTCGCCGCCGCCTCGGGACTGGTGGGAGCGGCCTACGTGGCGCTCGCCTTCCACCTCTTCCACGGCCGCGGGACCGTGCTGGAGATCGTGACGCCGATCGTCGCCCTCGCCGTCGGCACGCTGGGCATCGGGCTCGTCAGCTATCTCACCGAGACCCGCCAGCGCCGGCGCGTCGAATGGCTGAACACGGTCCTCGAGGAGAAGGTGCGCGAGCGGACGGCCCAGCTGAGGGCCACACAGCTCGAGGTGGTACACCGGCTGAGCGCCGCATCCGAGCAGCGCGACAACGAGACCGGCCTGCACATCGTGCGCATGAGCCGGATCGCCCAGGCCCTCGCCCTGGCCGCGGGGATGAGCCCGGACGAGGCCGAGCAGCTCCGCGACGCGGCCGTGCTGCACGACATCGGCAAGCTCGGCGTGCCCGACTACGTACTGCTGAAGGACGGCCGGCTGACCGACGAGGAGCGCGAGATCATGAAGCTCCACACCATCCAGGGCGCCGACATCCTGGCCGGATCGGAGTCGCCCCTCCTCCAGCTCGGCGAGCTGATCGCCCGCACACATCACGAGCGCTGGGACGGGGGCGGCTACCCGCTTGGCCTGGCGGGCGACGCGATCCCGCTGCCGGGGCGCATCTGCGCGATCGCCGACGTCTTCGACGCGCTGGTCTCCGTGCGCCGCTACAAGGCCGGCTGGCCGCTGGACGAGGCGCTCGACGAGTTCCGCCTCCAGCGCGGGCGCCAGTTCGACCCGCACCTCGTCGATGTCTTCCTCACCGTCGCGCCGGGGCTGTACGAGGAGCTGCACTACGCCCGCGACGCCGAGAGCGCCGGAGCGCCGGCCGTCGCCTGAGGGGCCGGGTCAGGCCCCGGCGGGCTGCGAACGCACCGCCACGCCGTCGAGCACCGCGGCGACGCGGGCCGCGATCTCCTGGTGGCCCGGGTGCTCCGCCCGCCGTGCGAGCGCCTCGAGCAGCGGGGCGTGCAGCAGGTCGGCGATCGTGACGAGGGCGTCGCGGCGGCGGGAGCGGGCGATGGCGGGGTCGGCGCCCAGGATCGAGGTCAACCGCTCCCGCCGCGGATGCAGGACGCTCGCCCACAGCGCGTCCGACAGCTCGGGGCTGAACGCGCTCTCGTAGAGCACCGACCGCAGGAAGCCCCTGTGGCGCCCGCCGAGCAGGGCGGCGTGGTCGTCGTCGAGCGCCGTGATCAGCGCGTCCCGCGTAGAGGACGACTCCACCGGCTCCACCGGCACCCGCACGTCGGCGATGGCCGACACGAGGATGCTGGTGTGATTCGGCCAGCGCAGATAGACGCTCGGCTTGCCGACGGCGGCGCGCTGGGCGATCGCCGACACCGACGACCCGCGCACTCCGTTCTCCGCGACCAGGGCCTGCGCCGCGTCCAGCACCCTGCGATCGAGGGTCGCGTCCCGCCTGCGCCCGCGTACCGGGGGGTCCGCCCCGTCCGAGCCCTCCCCTGCACCCACTCCACCCCTCCTCGTCGTCGTTACGACGACGACACTACCCCGTTGGGCACAACCCAATCACGCGCAACCTACGAGCGGCGCATGTGCTCCGTCAGGGCGTGGAGCCGGTGGCGCAGGTCGGCGAGCGCAGCGGGGTCGAGACCGGTCGCGCCGGCGACCTTCCCGGGCATGCACGCGACCACCGACCGCAGCTCCCGCCCCCGGGGGGTGAGCGTGATCCCCACCGACCGCTCGTCGTCGGAGCGCCGGCGGCGCTCGACCAGGCCGAGCGCCTCCAGGCGCTTGAGCAGCGGTGAGAGGGTCCCCGAGTCGAGGTGCAACCGCTCCCCGATGTCGCCCACGCTGGCCGGCTCGTCCTCCCAGAGCGTGAGCATCACGAGGTACTGGGGGAAGGTCAGATCGACCTCGGCGAGCAGCGGCCGGTACTCGGCGGTCACGGCGCGCGAGGCCGCGTAGAGGGCGAAGCAGAGCTGCTCGTCGAGGCCGAGCCCGGTCTGTCCCGTTTCCGACATCGCAGCAGTCTGACGACGGGCGGTGCGACCGCAATCCCATCGGTCGGGAGGGGACCTCAAGATTTCCGGGCCCCACCCCCCGACGGAGCGGTGGCGCGATATGCCGGAGCCGGGAATCGAACCCGGACGCCCGAAGGCGGAGGATTTTAAGTCCCCTGCGTCTGCCAGTTCCGCCACTCCGGCCGGGGTGGGGCGCTCAGCGTCCGAAGCTGGCGGCCCCGGGGGTGCGGTCGACCGACGCGAGGCGGTTGGTCTCGATGGCCCTCGCCCAGCCCTCGGGGAGGATCGGCCAGCGGTCGAGGATCTCGGCGTGACGGAAATGGCGCATGTTCGCGCCCGTGGCCTGGATCGTGCGTCGCCCACCCATGACGTCGCCCCCGTCGGGGACGGCACCGGACGGCGCGCCGGACTGCGTCGTGCCCATGGGGGAAGTCTAAGGAACGATCGTCACGAGCGGAACAGGCCGTTCGCGGGGTCGAGTGCCGTCAGCACGACCCCGTCGAGCAGGTCGCGCTCGCTCACGACCATCGCGTCCAGGCCGGCCTCCTCGAGCACGGCGGCGGCGATGACGGCGCCCGCCACGATCACGCCGGCGCGAGCCGGCTCGAGGCCCGGAGTGGTGGCGCGCACCTCGGCGGGCACCGCGGCGAGCGCGTCGGTGATGCGCCGGATCACCGCGAGGGGCAGGCGATGCCCGTCCACCCGCCGCGGGTCGTAGGCGCCGAGGTCGACGGCCGCGAGGGTCGTGATGGTCCCGGCGACGCCCACCGCCGCGGCGGGGCCGCCGATCTCCCGGAGGGCGCCCCGCACGAGCGCCCCCGCCTCCTCGCGCAGTGCGGCGAGCTCGTCCGGGCCCGGGGGGTCCGAGGCGATGTGGCGCTCGGTCTGCCTCACGGCGCCGAGCTGCAGGCTGACCGCGCCCTGCGGCCCGTCAGGACCTCCGCGGACGAGCTCGGTGCTGGCGCCGCCGATGTCGATGACCATGATCTCGCCCGCGCCGCCGGCGCCGAGACGGGCGCCGGCGAAGGAGCAGAGCGCCTCCTCCTGCCCGGTCAGCACGGTCAGCTCCGCGCCGAGGCGGGCGTCGAGGATGCGCGCGACGCGCTCGCGGTCGGGAGCGTCGCGGATCGCGCTGGTGCCGACGGCGATGATGCGGTCCGGGCCGAACAGGGCGATCGGCCCGGCGTAGCCGGCCAGGCAGTCGTCGAGACGAGCGAGGGCCTCGTCGGCCAGCGACCCGTCGGGCGCCGCGCCCCGCCGCAGCGCCGTCACCGTGCTGCGGCGCTCGCCGCGCGGCCCCGCCGCGTCGACGCCGTCGCACAGGAAGAGCCGGACCGAGTTCGAGCCCAGATCGACGACCGCGATGCGCGGGTGCGCGGGGGTCACCTGCCCAGGTAGCGCAGCGGCGCCCGGAGCACGGCCAGGGCCTCCGATGCGCTGCCGGCGAGCACCGACGCGGCGGCGGCTCGCTTCTGCAACGCCGCGATCGACGCCTGCAGCTCGGCCTGCCGCTCGGGCAGCTGCGCGAGGGACGCCGTCAGCCGGTCGCTCTCGGCGGCCAGTTGCTCGGCCGCCTCGGTGGCGCGACGCTGCGCCGCGCGGACCGCGCGCCAGAGGCGGAACCCGGCGATACCGGCGACCGCCAGGCCGGCGAGCACCAGCACCCCGAGGGCGATCGCCGAGAGGGCGACGGCGTTGTCGACGATGAAGTCCACGCCCCGAGTATCGCACCCGGAGTATCGTTGGGACCCGGATGGACCCGACCGGTCAGATCGACTCCCGCAGCCTCCCGCGGGTCGCGGAGGGGGCGGAGTTCGTGCCGCTGGAGGATCTGGGCGGGACGCCGCACGTCGTGGTCGACGGCGTGCCCCTGCCGGGGACCGTCCTCTCGCTCTCCCACCGCCCGGGCGGTGGGACGCCCGCCGGGTTGCGCGCGGACACGAGCGCGCTGATCGTGGACCGCTACCTCGACGCGGGCGCGGCCGGCGAGGCGGTCGGCGCCGTCACCAACGACCACTACGACGAGGACGGGCTCTTCGGCATCTGGATGCTGCTCGAGCAACCGCCGCGGGGATCCCCCGCGCGCGACCTGGCGATCGCCGCCTCCGAGGCGGGCGACTTCTCGACCTGGACAGACCCCTGGGCCCCCCGCGTCGCGATCGCCGCGATGGCGATGGCCGAGCGGGCCACGACGCCCTTTCCCGAGGTGGGCCGCGCGCTCGCGCGGGCCGGAGGGCGCGACCCCGCGGGGCTGCTCTACCGCGCGATCCTCCCGCGCACGGGAGGCCTGCTGGCCGACCCCGAGCGGTACCGGTTCCTCTGGCGGGACGAATGGGAGCGGGTGGAGGCCGACATCGCCCTCCTCGACTCCGGCGGGGCGACGCTCGAGGACGAGCCCGCCGCCGACCTGACGATCGTGCGGACGCCCCGGCCGCTGCACCCGATGGCCGTCCACCCGCGCACCCCGCGCACCCGCGTCCTGACGGTGACCCCCGACGGCACCCTGGTGCTCGCGCACCGCTACGAGACCTGGATCGAGTACGTCTCGCGCGACCTGCCACCGCGCGTCGACCTGACGCCGCTGGCCGAGGACCTGCAGCGCCGGGAGACGCGGCCGGGCCGCTGGCTGTTCGAGGGCGTGCAGGTGATCATGCCGCGCCTGTACCTCGCCGCCGGCGCCCGGGACGCGCCGGGACCCGCCCCGTCGTCGATCCCGGCCGAGCGCCTGGTGGCCGACCTGATCGCGTTCCTGGAGGCCGCGTGAGCCGGCTGGCGTGGGTCGATGTGTTCGCCGCCGAGGCGATGACGGGGAACCCGCTGGCGGTGGTGCTCGACGCGGATGCCTGGACGTCCGAGCGGATGCAGGCGTTCGCGGCGGAGCTCGGGATCTCCGAGACGACGTTCGTGATGGCGCCCGGCGCGGGCGGCGACGTGCGGGTGAGGATCTTCACGCCGGCGATGGAGCTGCCGATGGCCGGGCACCCGATCGTCGGGACGACGTGGGTGCTGCGGGCCGCGGGGATGATCGGCGACCGGGCCCGCATCGAGACCGGAGCCGGCGTCCTTTCCGTCCGGGTGCGGGGGAGCGTCGCGACGATGGAGCAGGCGGAACCGGTCGCGGGCGCCCTGGTGGACGGCGCCGAGGCCGCGCACGCCGCGGGCGTGCGCGCCGCGGCCGGACCGCCTGCGCAGGTCTGGAGCACCGGCGTGCCCCAGTTGATGCTCGCGGCCGACGTCGACTCCCTCGAGTCGGCCCGCCCGGACAACGATGCGCTCTGCGCTCTCGGCGAGCGGGACGGCTGGGTCGGGGTCAGCGTCTACGCCGTCACGGGGGCCGAGGAGGAGCGGGTACATGTCCGGGTGCGGCACTTCGCCCCGCTGGGGGGCGTTCCCGAGGACCCGGTCACGGGCTCGGCGGCAGGCGCTCTCGGAGCGTGCCTGGCGGCCGCCGGAATGGGAGACGCGGAGGGCGACCTCGCGCTGGTCGTCACCCAGAGGACAGCGACGGGCAGGGGCGGCGAGGTCGCCGTCCGCGTCCGGTCGGCCGGCGGACGGCCCCGCCGGGTGCAGGTCGGCGGGCGCGTGGTGCCACTGTTCGAGGGCCACGTGCTGGATCCGTGATCCCGGCCGGCGGGTAGTCTCAGAGGACCGGCGACGGTCGGAGGAGCGGGGGGATGGCTGATGACGACGAGGCGCGCGCGAGGGTCCGGCGGCTGCTGCTGTCGGGCGACAACACGCTGAAGAACCGCGACGACCCGGCCGGCGCCCAGCGGGCGCGGTCGCGCTTCGAGGAGGCTCTCGAGGTGGCCGAGGAGGCCGGCCTCGGGGACGACATCCTGCTGATCATCCGCCGCCGGCTGGCCCCCGGCGGCACCGACGCCGCCTAGCCCGCTGACGGACGAGCGCACCACCGCGGGCGCACCCGGCCCGCCCCTCTCGCAGCGGCGCCTGCGCTTCGTGCTGGGCAAGGGCGGCGTCGGCAAGAGCACCGTCGCGGCCGCGCTGGCCCTCTCCACGGCGCGCGCGGGCGGGCGGGCCCTCGTCGTCGAGGTCGCGGGCCAGCAGCGCCTGTCGCAGCTCTTCAGCGCCGCCCGCGTCGGCGACGACGAGGCCACCGAGCTCCGCCCCGGCCTGTTCGGCATCTCGATCGACGCCGAGCGGGCCACCGAGGAGTACCTCGCCGGGCAGCTCAAGATCCGCCCGCTGGTCGAGCTCCTGACGCACAGCAAGGCGTTCCACACCTTCGCGGCCGCCGCCCCCGGGCTGCCCGAGCTGGTGACCATCGGGAAGATCTGGAGCATGGCCATCGCGCTGCGCCCCGACGGCGGGGCGCCGGTGTGGGACACGGTCACGGTGGATTGCCCCGCCACCGGCCACGGCATCGCGCTGCTCGAGACCGCGGGCAACATCGAGGAGCTGGCCGCGGGCGGGCCGATCCGCGACCAGGCCGCGCGCATCCAGGAGGTGGTCTCCCACCCGGCGGCCACCGGCATCGTCATCGTGGCCCGGCCCCAGGAGCTGGCCGTGGCCGAGGCGATCGAGGCGACGGCCACCCTGCGGGGCCACGGGCTGCCCGTCGCGGCCGCCGTGCTGAACGGCGTCCATCCCGCGCGCTTCTCCGCATCCGACGCGCCGCCGCTCCGCGCGGTGGCCGATGCGCCGGGCGCCGTCGGCGAGGCGGCGCGCGCGGCGTTGCGACACCTGGAGCAGCAGGGCGACGACACCGCCTACCGGACCCGTCTCGCCGGCGAGACGGGTCTGCCGGTGATCGACCTGCCACGGGTGGTGCGGCGGCGCATCGACCTGCCCGCGCTCGAGCTGCTCGCCGACGCGCTCGCGCAGGGCCTCGCCTCGGCGGGGGCCGCCGCGTGATCGCCGACCTCACCACCCGGCGCCTGGTGATCTGCTGCGGCACCGGCGGGGTGGGCAAGACCACGATCTCGGCGGCGCTCGCCCTGCGGCTCGCACAGAGCGGCGCACGCACCGTGGTGGTCACCATCGACCCGGCCCGGCGCCTCGCCAGCGCCCTCGGCATGACCGGGCTCTCCGACGAGCCCCGCCGGGTGCCGGCCGACGCCGTGCTGGGCGAGGGCGCGGGAGAGCTGTGGGCGCTCCAGCTCGACGCGAAGGCGACCTTCGACCGCCTCGTCTCGCGCTACGCCGCCGACGAGGCGGCGCGCACCCGGATCCTCGAGAACCGGATCTACCGCCACCTCTCGGGCGCCGTCGCCGGCGCGCAGGAGTACATGGCCGTCGAGCGGCTGCACGAGCTGGTGGAGGACGGCGACTTCGAGTGCATCGTGCTCGACACGCCGCCCGCGACGAACGCCCTCGACTTCCTCGACGCGCCCCAGCGCATCACCCGCTTCATCGAGGGCCGCGCGCTGCGGCTGCTGCTGCGCCCCGGGGCCGTCGCGGGCGGGCTCGGGTGGAAGATCCTCCACGCGGGGAGCGGGACGGTGCTGGGCCTGCTCGAGCGCCTCACCGGCGCGCAGCTGCTGCGCGACGTCAGCGACTTCCTCGCCGGGTTCGACGGCATGTACCAGGGGTTCGCCGACCGCGCGACGGCCGTGAGGACGCTCCTCCTGTCGGAGCAGTCGGCGTTCCTCGTGATCGCCGCCGCCGAGCCCGACTCGCTCGGCCAGGCCGTCGCCCTGTCGCGGCGGCTGACCTCCGACGGCTTCCCGCTGTCGGGCGTCGTGCTCAACCGCGTGCACGCCCTCCCCGGCGAGCCGCCGGCGGAGCAGGAGCTGGCCGACGCGCTCGCCGCCGCGGGCGCGGAGGACCCGGGCGCGCTCGCCCGCGACGCCATCGCCGCGATCGCCGACGAGCGCGTGCTCGGCCTGCGCGACCTCGACGCGCGCGCCGAGCTGCACGCGGCGATCAGGGACGGCGCTCTGATCGAGGTGCCCTCGCTCGCCCACGAGCCGGTGGAGCTCCCGGGTATCGCCGAGGTCGCCGCCGCCCTCGGACCGTGAGCGGGCCGCGGGTCGCCGTGCTGGGCGCAGGCGCCGTCGGCGCCGCCTGCGCCCGCGCCCTGGCCGACGGCGGGGCGCGGGTGCGGGTGATCGACCCGGGCGCCGGTCGCGCCGCCGGGTCGTGGGCGGCGGCCGGCATCCTCTCCCCCTCCCACCCCGAGTCGCTCCCCGGGCCCGTCCACGCGCTCGCCGCGCGCAGCCTCGAGCTCTGGGAGGACATCGCCCGGGAGCACCCTGCCGTGGAGCTCCGCCACACCGGCCTGGTGCTGGTGGGCGACGACCCCGGCTGGCTCGCCTGGAGGGCCGCCCGGGGCCTGGCGGACGAGGCCGCGGCCTGGACGCGCGCCGACGGGAGCGAGGTCGCCGCGCACCGCTTCCCCGAGGTGCGGGTGGTGCGCACCCCCCGGGTCGCGCCGGCGCTGCTCGCGGACCTCCCCGTGGAGGCCGCGACCGTGCCGCTGGAGCAGCTGCGCGCCGAGAGCGACGTCGTCGTGATCGCGGCCGGAGCCTGGGCGGGGCCGCTGCTGGACGCCGCCGGAGGCGGGGCGACGGTGGGCCCGCGCCGCGGTCAGATGCTCCTGTTCGAGGACGGCCGGATCGACACGGTGCTGATGGAGGCGGGCCCCGGCGGCGTCCAGCTCGCCGTGCCCCGGGCCGACGGGCGCGTGGTGGTGGGCACCACGCTGGAGGACGTCGGCTTCGACGCGGGCACCGTGCCCGCCGACCTCGACCGCCTCGAGGCCTGGGCGCGCGCCTGGGTGCCCGGGCTCGGCGCGCGCGAGGCCGCCTGGTCGGGCTTCCGCCCGTGGTCCGACCGGCCCGTCCCGCTCATCGGGCATGTGGGCCCCGGGCTGGTCGCCGCCGTCGGGCACTTCCGCAACGGCATCCTCCTGGCACCCGCGACCGGCGAGCTGGTGGCCGACCTGGTCCTCGGGCGTGCGCCCCGCGTCACACCCGAGGACTTCTCGGCACGACCCGCATGAGCGGACCCGGCTAGGATCCCGCGCCTATGGCGACGGAGATGGAGGGTTCCGCGCCCGCGGCGACGCCGGCGCAGCAGCCGCACGACGAGCTGGCGGAGATCCGCGCCGAAGTCGCCGCCGGCCGGCCGCTGGTGGGAAGCCTCGCCGCGCGCTTCCACCGCGCGGTCGGCGCGATCGATCCGGCGGCCACCGAGGACTCGCTGGCGGTGCTCCCCGGCAACCGCGGGGTGCACCTCTACGACAGCCTGATCGCCTGGGCGAGCCTCGTGGCCGGCGACCAGGTGCTCGACCTCGGGTGCGGGTCGGGCGGAGCCACGCGCGCGGCGGCCCGGGTCGTCGGCGAGGAGGGGATGGTCGTCGGCATCGACGTGAGCCCGGAGTGCATCGCGGAGGCCACCGCGCGCACCCCGGCCGGCGCTCCGGTGCTGTACCGGCGCGGTGACATCACGCGCCTCGGCGCCTTCGGGGACCGCACCTTCGCGGGTGTGGTCGCGAGCATGGTGCTCGACCACGTCGACGACCTCGCGCCGCTCCTGGCGGAGGTGTTCCGCGTGCTGCGACCGGGCGGGCGCCTGGTCGCCAGCGTGATGTCGTTCGACCACCTGCGACCGATGGACGCCTCCTTCATGGGATCGGTGCTCGCCGTCGTCGGCCGCCGCGCCCCCGGCGCGCTCGCCGGCCGGGCCAGCCGGGCCAGCATCCCCCACGAGCCGCGCGACCTGCGGGCCTTCAAGGACGCCGGGCTCGCCACGGTGGAGGAGCTCGACGTCCAGCTCGCGGTGCTGATGGAGGACGTCGACCAGGCCTGGTCGGTGTTCGGGCGCACCTACATCGCCCAGATCCTCGACGCCGAGGGCCAGGAGGAGCTGCGGCGCGTCCTCGCGCGCCGGATGCCGCACACCCTCTACCTGCCGGTGCGCTTCCTGCGGACCCGCCGGCCGGGTTAGCCGCCGGCGGGGGGCACGGCCTCGAGGGCGCGGGCCGGGGGCTCCTCGCAGGGCGCGTCGGCCAGCCAGCGGAGCCCGTAGGCCCGCATGGCGTCGACGATCGGGGCCAGGTGCGTGCCCTTGGCGGTCAGCCGGTAGACGACCCGGGGCGGCATCTCGGCGTACTCGCGCCGCTCCACGATGCCCTCCTCCTCGAGCGTCCGCAGCCGCAGCGAGAGGGTGCGCGGGCTGATGCCGGCGAGCGAGCGCTCGAGCTCGCTGAAGCGGCAGGGCCCCGCGGCGAGGTCGCGGAGCATCAGGAGGGTCCACTTGCCCGAGACGATCCGCGCCGTCTCGAGGACGGGGCAGACGCTGTCGTGCGTGTCCACGGGAGCCAGGGTCGCCATCTTCGTGCCGGATGGTACCACCGTGTCCCGGGAATCCCGATCGCGCCGTGACGGCACGGCGGAGGGGCTCAGCTGTACTGGGCGGCCTCGCGGCGCGATGCGCCCGCGTCGAGCATGAGCTTGAAATCGTGTGGGCTGGAGGCCGCCTCCATGGCGGCCGCCAGCGTCACCCGCCCGGCGGTGACGTGGTCGAAGAGCGACTGGTCGAACGTCTGCATGCCGTAGAACTCGCCCTCGCGGATCACCTCGGAGAGGCGACCGGTCTCGCTCGCGTTCATGATCATGTCCTTGGCGCGGCCGGTCGAGACCAGCACCTCGCACGCGGGGACGCGACCGTTGCCATCGGCGGTGCGAACGAGGCGCTGGGAGATGATCCCCCGCAGCGTGCCGGCGAGCATCGCCCGCACCTGCTGCTGCTGGTGCAGCGGGAAGAAGCCGATCGCCCGGTTCACCGTCTCGGTGGCGTCGAGGGTGTGCATCGTCGACAGCACCAGATGACCCGTCTCCGCCGCGCTGAGGGCGGTCTCCATCGTGGTCAGGTCGCGGATCTCACCGATCATGATCACGTCGGGGTCCTGCCGCAGGACGCGCCGCAGGGCGCTCTGGAACGACTCGGTGTCCATCCCGACCTCGCGCTGGTTGATCAGCGAGCCGCGGTCGATGTGGAGCATCTCGATGGGGTCCTCGATGGTCACGATGTGCTTGTGCGAGGTCCGGTTGATCCGGTCGATCATCGCCGCGAGCGTGGTGCTCTTTCCCGAGCCCGTCGTGCCCGTGACCAGGATCACGCCGCGCTCCTCGTCGGCGAGGCGCCCGACCACCGGGGGCAGCTCCAGGTCCTCGACCGAGAGCACCTTGAAGGGCACGACGCGCAGGACGATGCTGATCGAGCCGCGCTGCCGGAAGATGTTGACGCGGAAGCGCCCGAGGCCCTCACGTGTGTGCGAGAGGTCGGTCTCGCCGCAGTCCTCGAACTCGGTGCGCTTGGACTCGTTCCCGCGTAGCAACTCGGCGGCGAAGCGCGCGGTGTCCTCGGGGCGCAGGATCTCGCAGCCGGGCACCTGGGCCAGCACGCCGTTGATCCGGACGATCGGGCGCGAGGGCACCTTCAGGTGCAGGTCGCTGCCGCCCCGCTCCACGGCGTGCGCGAGCAGCGCTCCGAGGTCGGGCGGGCCGGTGGGCGCCGGGGAGTGCGTGGCGGACACGTGGACTGTTTCGGCAGGGGACGGAGCCGTCATGAGCCCACGCGACGGAATCCGCCGACGACGTCCGTCCCTCACCCCGGGGACCCTCGTGGAGCGCACGGCGGGCGCTGAGGGGTAACGTCCCTGGCCGACGTGCCCGACGCCCCGCCCAGCACCCGTCCTCCCCTGAGGCGCCTCGCCATGGTGCTCGGGGCATGGATCGTCCTCGCCGGCGGGGCGCTCCTGCTGGCCGGCGCGCTCGACTCGCCGGTCGGGGAGGGCCAGCGCGACGCGGCCCAGCCGGCCGCCGTCGGGTCGGTGGCGACGCCGCCGACCGCGCCGGAGGCCGACCCCGGTGCCCCGCCGGAGGGCGACCTGCCCCCGCTGGCGATCGTGCTCGCCCGCCCCCTCCCGGCGGCGGTGCGGGATCTCGCCCCGGGCGAGCAGCTCGAGCAGCTGCGCCTGCTGGCCATCAGGACCCGCGATGCCGAGCGCTTCGTGGAGCTCGGCTCCCTCCTGCAGCTCGCCGGCGACGGCCCGAGCGCGCAGTTCTCCTACGAGTCGGCGCTCCGCTTCGACCCGGAGAACATCGGCGCCCAGATCGGCCTGGCCCTGGTGGACGGCGCCACCGGGGATGCCGGCCTGGCGCGCGCCTCGGCGGAGATGGAGCGCCTCGCGGCCGAGTACCCGCAGAGCCAGCTGGTCAGCTTCAACCGCGGCTGGCTCGAGATCTACCGGAGGCGGGCGACCCCCGCACGCGAGGCCTGGCAGCGGACCGTGGCCCTCGATCCCGACTCCCGCCTCGGCCGGACGGCCACCGCGCTGCTCGCCACTCTCGGAAACGACCCGGGCGGCCGAAACCCTTAGAAGGAGTTCACCGGTCCCGCATCAGGGCTTAACCGGGGCTTAAGGGCGAGGTGGGATCTTTCGCGATCAGTGTGGGCAGGAAGGCTCCCGAGAGCCGAGAAAGCCGGGAACGATCCGCTCCCGGAGTTTTCTTCGCGAAGGAGCTAAAGGTTCGGGGTCGACATGCCGATGTCTGTTCGCTGATGCGTGCGGACCCCTTGACTTCAACAAATGAAGCGGTAGCGTACCGAACGGACGTTCGTTCCGGGCGCCCGGCGGTGGGTTGCGTGGGGTCTCCACGTGCTCCGATGGCGTCCAGCCGGAGGTGAGGATATGACGGTGAGTGAGATGGTCGAGCTGGAAGAGGTCCAGGCTCTCCTGACCCGTGGTCAGGAGCAGGGCTTCCTGAGCATCGACGAGGTCGCCAAGTCGGTCGAGGGCGTGTCCCTCGACGAGGGCGCGGCGGAGGACCTCTACCGCCACCTCGACGAGGTCGGGGTGGAGCTGGTCGAGGAGGCCGAGGCGCGCGACCGCCTGGCGGCGATCGCCGAGGCGGCCGACCGGCCCCCCCGGAAGCTGAACCTCAAGGCCGACACGAGTACGGACGCGCTGCAGCTCTTCCTGAAGGACGTGGGCAGGGTCCCCCTGCTCACGGCCAAGCAGGAGGTCGAGCTCGCCAAGCTCATCGAGCTCGGCGACCTGACGGCGAAGAAGAAGATGGTCGAGGCCAACCTGCGCCTCGTGGTGTCCATCGCCAAGAACTACCGCAACCAGGGCCTGGCGTTCCTGGACCTGATCCAGGAGGGGACCCTAGGCCTGGTGCGCGCCGCCGAGAAGTTCGACTACCGCAAGGGCTTCAAGTTCTCGACCTACGCCACCTGGTGGATCCGCCAGGCGGTCGCCCGCGCGATCGCCGACAAGGGCCGGACCATCCGCATGCCGGTGCACGTCGTGGAGAAGCTGAACAAGATCAACCGGGCCGAGCGCAAGCTGGTCAGCGAGCTGGGGCGCGAGCCCTCGATCGCGGAGATCTCGGATGCCGTCAAGCTCCCCGAGGCCGAGGTGGAGTCGATCAAGCGCAGCGCGCAGACCCCCGTCTCCCTCGAGAAGCCGGTCGGCGACGACGAGGAGTCGGAGTTCGGTCAGTTCCTCGCGGACGACAAGGCGATCGCCCCTGAGGCGGCCGCCGAGACGGTGCTCCGCAACGAGGCCCTGCGCGACGTCCTCAACTCGCTGAGCTATCGCGAGCGCCGCGTCCTCGAGCGGCGAGCACCCGCGCACGCTCGACGAGGTCGGGCGCACGTTCAACGTCACCCGCGAGCGGATCCGCCAGATCGAGAACCAGTCCCTCCAGAAGCTGGCGAGCCTGGCCGAGGCGCAGCGCCTGCGGGACGTGGCCTAGCCACACCGCACCGACCGATACGCATGTCCACCAGGGGCCCCGGAGACGGGGCCCCTGGTGCGTCCGGGGACGGGACGCTCCTCTAGGATCGATCCATGGCCTATGACGACGAGGACGAGGAGCCCCGGCCCGAGCTCACGCCGGAGGAGCGGGAGGCCGCGTCGCGCGCGCGGATCATCGCGATGCGCGAGGTCCGCAAGAGCCTGCTGCGATGGGTGTACGCGGGTCTGGCCGTCCTGCTGATCATCGTGATCCTGCTGGCCGCGCTCCGCTGAGCGCCGCCCCCCGGCCCGTGGTCGGCATCGTGTCGGACCTCTGGCGCTTCCCGGTGAAGTCGTTCGGCGGCGAACGGGTGCGCCGCGCGTTCGTGGGGCCCTTCGGGCTCCTCGGCGACCGGCGCTACGCCGTGGTCGACGAGGCCGGTGAGCCGCTGAGCGCCCGCCGCTCCCATGCGCTGCTGGGCTTCCGCGCGACCTACGCACAGCATGAGGCGGCCGAGGACGCCCGGGTGTCGACGCCCGGGGGCGCCGAGGTCCCGTGGGACGACCCGGTGCTGGCGGCGGAGCTCGGCGACGCTCTCGGGCGGGAGGTGCGCCTCGCCCGGAGCGCGGTCGGCGCGCACGACGCCGCCCCGATGCACCTGCTGAGCACGGGCTCGCTGGCCGGCGTGAGCGACTGGATCGCCGGCGAGGAGGTCGACCGGCGGCGCTTCCGGGCCAACATGATCATCGAGATGAACGACACCCGGCCCTTCGCCGAGGCCGCGTGGGTCGGCGCGTCGATCGCGATCGGCGACGAGGGCCCGCTGCTGCAGGTCGTCGCCCGCACCGAGCGCTGCGCGGTCACGACCTTCGACCCGGACACCCTCGAGCGCGACAACCGGGTGCTGGCCGGCCTGGCGCGGGAGACCGAGAACCTCTTCGGCGTCTACGCCCTCGTGGCGCGATCCGGCTGGATCGAGGTGGGCGCCCCGATCCGCATGGCCTGAGCCCGCCGGCGGGCGCTCAGCTTGAAAAGCTGTGAGATCGTCCTACAATCGATACTCCGCCGCGGGGTGGAGCAGTCTGGTAGCTCGTCGGGCTCATAACCCGAAGGTCGCAGGTTCGAATCCTGCCCCCGCTATTCCGAAAGGCCCGTTAGCAGCGGGCCTTTCGTCGTTCTGGGGTCGGCTCGCAGCCTGAGCGGGGTGCATCCGACGACGGTGCGGGAGCATCCCCTGGGGCGCCGTGACGGTGCGGGGGATGGTGCGGGGGATGGTGCGGGGGATGGTGCGGGGGATGGTGCGGGGGATGGTGCGGGGGCCACCCGGGGGGGTGTAGGGGGGTGGGTAGACCGCTTTGGGGGCGGGGGTCCTCGAACTGGATACCTTGCCCGCCACATACGGGAACCGAAAATGACCTCCATCGGGATCAGGGGGTGGCGTTCCCGCTGTGGTCCTCGAAGTGGCAGGCACCCGTGCTGTCGATCACCACGACTCGTGGACGGATGCCTTCCCGAAGGCACCGCTGGACCTCTGTGAGCCCCTTGGAGTCGTAGGCCTCGCGCAGCCGTTCCGCGATCTCTGCCTCGCCTCCCTCGATCTGTATGACCGCCGTCCCCGTCACGGCGACCACGATCGTCCCCCGCTCGGCTGCCGAGGCCGCGATGCTCCAGAGCCAGGCTGTTTCGTCCGCGGCCCCCGGGCGGTCGTACTCCGTTGGGCCGTCAACGATCTCCCACGCGTTCGACATGTCGCCCTCTTCTGGTGGCTGAGGACCATGAGCGTCGCAGGCGGAGGCCGCCCTCGTCTACGCCGGCCGGTCGCCTCACGGACCAGCCATAGAGGCCGACAACAGCTTCAGTGGCCGACTTCTCCATCACCGAGGCGGCAGCGTTTCTCGCCCTCTCGCGAAGCACGATCCGCAACCTGGCGGATGCCGGCGAGTCTCCCCTGCCGGCGGACCGAGGGCAATCACCGACGGTTCTCAGAGGCCTGTCAATGCCGGTCGAAAACTGACCCCTTTCTGCCGGTTGAAAACTGACCCCCCTTGGGCCCGCCGGGCCGCGACGCTCCCAGCCAAAGCAGGCG
>LNEQ01000162.1 GCA_001464995.1 Actinobacteria bacterium Ga0077541 | reverse complement strand
GCGCCACGTCGCCGTCTACCCCGGCGACGGCCTGGGCGAGGTGGGGGCGACGACCACGATCCGCGTCAACCTCAGCGACCCCGACCCCGCCGCCTACGAGCGCTTCGCCGCCGTGCTCCCCGAGGCGGTCGAGGAGGCGGCGACCAGGGTGTACCGGCAGGACATCCGCGAGCTCTTCCTCTCCTACGGCACCGATCGTCACCGGAGGCTCGCCGAACTGGTCTGAGTTCGCGTCGTCGCACCGCTTCGCGGCGGGGGATGGCCCCAGAGACACCGAGCGCACTGCGCTCCACTGCGCGTCCGCAGACGATCCGAGGGGCTCGCCAGGTTGCGCTGTGTCGCCGATACCCGTAGCCGCGTTGGTGAGGGGTGAGGCCTGAAACAGGTCCGTCGTCTTCGGACCACCGTGATTGGTTGACCGCGACGTACCCCGGGCGAAGCCCGGAGGAGCGGAGTGCGTCGACGCACGTCCGAAGGGCGGTGGTCTCTGGACGCCCCAGACGATCGTCCTCAGCAAGGGGAGTGAGATCACTCCGAGGTGAGATCACTCCGAGGTGAGACCACACCGAAGCGCGCCGAGGCGCTGAGGTCACGCCGTCCCGCGCAAGAGGCGCTGAGGTCACGCTGTCCCACGCAGAGGCTCTGAGGCCACCTCGGGACCCCGCGAGAACCAACTCCACGCAGGCGTTTCGTGGGATCGGTTCAATTGAACGAACGCCCGAGGTTCGATTGGACCCCGTTCCCGCGCGGGGGCCGATCTCGCCCGAAGCGCGCCGAGGCGCTGAGGCCGCGCCGTCCGGCACAGAGGCCGTGAGATCACCCCGAGCCGCGCCCAGACGATCAGGCGTCGAAGAGCGAGCCCTGGGTCCCGGGGTGGGTGGGGTCGGCCTTCGGCGGCGCGCCGTCCACGGTGAACGACGCGCTGATCTGCCGGGAGCCCTCGTCGAACACCGCGACCGCGCCGTCGTAGGAGTGCTCCACCGCGCCGGGGTGGATGCCGTGCACGAGCTGCGCCAGGATCGCGCGCTCGCGGCCCGACGTCCCGCTGGCGCTCGCCGGTCTCCGCGTCCCTGCTCTCCAGGATGACCATCCAGGACACCGCGCCGCCTCTCGCCGATCGGGTTCCGAGTGTAGTCGCCGCAGCCCCGCGCCCGGCGCCGACGGTCCCCGGCGGCGGCCGGGGGGTAGCATGGCCCCTTGATCGAACTCGGCTGGTACTGCCCCTCCGAGGGCGACGGGAGATGGCTGGGCACCCGGCGCGCCGAGCGCGCGCCCGATGCGGCCTACCGTGGCCCGTGCCGCAGAGCGCGCCGGAGCGCGCGAGATCCTCGTCCCCACGGGCACGGTGAACGACTCGTTCGCCCCCGACGCGCCGTTCATGGAGAGTTGGACGACCGCGACGGCCCTCGCGGCGCTGACGCGCTCGATCCGGATCATCGTGGCGATCAACCCTGCGGGGGTCGCGCCCGAGCTCGCCGCGCATCAGGCCGAGACCCTCGAGCGCGTCGCCCCGGGGCGCGTGGCGATCAACCTCGTCGCCGGTGGCGGGCCGGAGGGCCGCTACGGCACGGAGCCGCTCGCCCACGACGAGCGCTACGCGCAGCTGGCCGAGCTCGCGCGGGTCGTGCGCGCCCGGTTCGCCGGCCCGTTCTACCTCGGCGGCGCCTCCGAGGCCGCGCTCGCCCTGGCCGCCGACCAGGCCGAGGCCTACCTGATGTGGGGCGAGCCCCCCGACCGGATCGCCGCGCGGATCGCCGAGATGCGGGCCCGCGCCGCCCGTCCGATGCGATTCGGCCTGCGCATCCACCTGATCGCGCGGCAGTCGGAGCGTGACGCCCAGGTGGCCGCCCGCGAGCTGGTCTCGCGCGCCGAGGTGGCGGGCGAGCGGGCCACGATGTACTCGGGCTACGACAGCGTCGGGCAGGCCCGCATGAACGCGATCCCCGCCGACGACGAGGGCTGGGTGGTCCCGGGCCTCTGGGCGGGCATCCGCTCGGTGCGCGGCGGGGCGGGCACGGCCCTCGTGGGCTCCTACGC
>LNEQ01000161.1 GCA_001464995.1 Actinobacteria bacterium Ga0077541 | reverse complement strand
CCGAAGGCCCGCTGCACCACGGGCGACTCCAGCGCGGCCGACCACAGCGCCACCGACGGGTCCCCGATGGCGGTGACGTCGAGACGCAGGGCGCTCTTGGTCGCCGTCATCTCCAGGCTGCGGATCCCGCGCGCCCGGCCGCGCTCGAGCTGCTCGGCGATCCGCAGGCACGACGCGAGCCGCCGCAGCGCCCCCTCGTCGCCCTCGCCGTGCGCGCCGCCGGCCGGGCGCATGATGTCCTCGAGCGGCGAGAGCGTGGGCTGGCCCTTGCGGTGGCCGCGCACGAGCAGGGCGATCATCGCGAGCTCGCGGTGCGCGTACCCCGGCAGGCCGGCGTTCAGCACGAGGTAGTAGCCGTGCTTGTGGTGGTCGTTGTAGTCGACGAGCACCCCGGCGTCGTGCAGCATCCCCGCGGCCCAGAGCATCTCGCGCTCGGCCGCGTCCGGCGCCTGCAGGCCGAGGCGGACGAGCTCGTCGTAGATGGCGAGGGCCAGGGTGCAGACGTGCTCGACGTGCGGGATGTCGCAGCGGTACGTGTCGACGAGGTTCATCACGCTCTGGCGCCGGATGTCGGGAATCAGCGGCGGGGCGGCCGGGGAGAGGAAGCGCTCGTAGAACAGCCCCTCCCGGAGGCCCTGACTGCAGATCTCGACGTGATCGACCCCGGCCCTCTCCAGGACCGCCCCGATCACGACGGCGCCGGCGAGGGTGATGTCGGCGCGGTCCTGCTTGAGGCCCGGGATGCGGCTGCGCTCGGAGGCCGGCACCGCCATCATCGTGTCGATCAGCTCGTCGATGCCGGAGCGCGGCAGGTGGTAGCCGTGCAGCTCGCCCATCAGGGGGTAGCGGACGCTCCGCTGGTACATCGAGGCGAGCGTGCGGATCGTGCCGCCGATGCCGACCATGCGCCCGCCCGCGCCGGCGAGCCAGTCGAGGCCGTCGAGCTCGCGGCCCACGTGGCGCCGCAGCGCGCGGATGTCGGAGCGCCCGGGCTTCTCATCGGCCAGGAAGCGCTCGGTCATCCGGACGGCGCCGAGCGGGCGGGAGACCGCCTCGCCGAGCCGCCGCCCGGAGACCTGCGACACCTGGACGCTGCCGCCGCCGAGATCCAGCACGTGGCCGTCGGTCAGGGTCGTGCTGTTGACCGCCCCCAGATAGCCGTACCAGGCCTCCTCCTCGGCCGACAGCACCCTCACCGGCAGGCCGCCGTCCACCGAGAGCGCCGCGAGCGCCTCGTCCCGGTTGGCGCCGTCGCGCACCGCGCTCGTCGTGACGGCCGCCACATCGTCCACGCCGGCGGCGTCGCAGAACGCCCGGTAGAGGTTCGCCGCGTGGCCGGCGCGCTCGAGCGCGTCCGGGTGCAGGCCCTCGGGGCCCGCGCCCGCCGAGAGCCTCACGGCGTGGCGGATCTCGTCGACAAGCTGAAAAGACCCTCCGGGGCGGTAGCGGAACACCACCAGCCGGAACGTGTTGGAGCCCATGTCGATCACCGCGAGGCGGCGTTCGGCGCCGCCCGCGTGCGGCGCTAACCTAGCTGTCATGGCCCCGACCCCGCTTCGTCCCCCCGCGATCAGCGACACGGGTGACGCGGGCCCCTCGAGCCCCGAGGGACGCGCGTGGCCGGGCACCTTCGACGCCCCGGGCACCGTCGAGCGGGTCTGGACCGACTTCGTCGCCGGCCTGCCCGATCAGGGCCACCGCACCGCCCTGCGCCAGTCCCTGGCCTTCGCCCGCGCGCGCCACGGGACGCAGTTCCGCCGCGGCAGCGAGACGCCCTACTGGGTGCATCTGGTCCGCGTCGCGATGGAGCTCGCGCGATGGGGCGAGGGCTCGCCGGTGCTGCTCCAGGCAGCGCTCCTGCACGACACCGTCGAGGACACCCGGACGACGATCGACGAGATCCGCGTGGGCTTCGGCCCCGAGGTGGCCGACCTCGTGGACTGGCTGACCGCTCCCGACGCACACGACCTGCTGCCGGGCTATTACGAGCGCCTGCGCGCCAGCGCGCCCTTCGACGCGCAGTTGCTGAAGCTCGCCGACCGCGTGGACAACCTGCGCAGCATCCAGGCGCTCGTCATGCGCACCGGGACGCGCTACCGCCACTGGGCCGGCACCTACCTGCGCCGCACCACCTGGCAGGTGCTCCCGCTGGCGGCCGGGGCGCCGTCGGTCGCGCGAGTCGCCCTGGTGACCGCGATGGCCGACCTCGCTCCGCTGGTCGACGACGACGGCTTCACCGAGCCCTAACGCCTGCTCAACCGACATGACACGGATGACGGATTGGATGCCGCGTGAAATCACCGTCCGACCCACAGGAGTCACCATGTCGCCCAGCCTCACGCTCGCCCAGATCGCTCGAATCGAGGAGCTTCTGACCCGTCTCGACCCCGACCCGGCGCCCGTCTGCCACGTGCCCGGCTGTCTGCACCTCCACACCGGCGCGACCGCGCAGGAGGGTGTCCCGGCGCTCGCGGCGTAGCCCTCGCGTCCCGGCCGGCCCGCGGGCGGCGGACCTCCTCCGGGAGCCGCCGCCCGCGGTGCGTCCGGGCTCAGCCCGGGACGCCCGTGGCCGGGGGCACCAGCAGCACCGGGCAGGGTGCGTTGTGGGCCACGTGTCCCGCGAAGCTTCCGAGCAGCGACCGCTCGACCAGCCCGCGGTGGGTCGCCACCACCATGAGGTCGCACCCGCTCCCGGTCGCCCACTCGCACGCCTCCTGGGCAGGATTTCCCTCCAGCAGCACGGCCTCGGCGCCCTCGAGGTCACGGACCTGCTCGTCGAGCCACATCGTCGCCGCCTCGCGCTCGAGGCCGGCGTCGGGCAGCGTGCCGCCCCCCAGGCTGGCCGCCAGGGTGACGAGGTAGCCCGGAGAGGGGACGACGTGGACGACGCTGAGGCGGCCTCCGCTCAGCGCACGGAGCACCTCCGCGTGGGCCAGGCCGGTCCGCGCGGCGGGCGACTCGTCGATGAAGCATGCGATGTGCTGGTAGGAGATCGGGCCTCGCATCATGTCCTCGCGTCGTTCGTGGTTGCGTCGCCCCGGGGGATCTCGGCGAGGAAGGGGCGCTTGGGGTCGACGCCCAGGCTCAACCGTCCCTCGGCGAGGTCGATGAGCGCCTCACCGGCGAGCTCCCGGCGCCAGCCCGTGGCCAGCGACATGCCCTCCAGGTCGTCGCCGCGCACGGCGGCGACGAGGAACGCGCCGATCTCATCGCGCGTGGCGAGGAGGCTCGGCGCCAGGTCGACACCGGCCGCCCGCGCCGTGACCAGGACGGCGCCGAGGGGGCCGAGCACCTCCAGCCTCTGCTGAACCTCCGGCGACGGCGGCGGCGGCATCGACACGGGGGGTGCGGCCTCGCCCTCCCGGATCGCGGCCAGCATCGCGTCGGCGTCGGCGCCGCGGATGCGGTCGGGAAGGCCCCGCTCGTTCTCGAGCGCCTGCCGGTCGGCCGGGCGGCGGTGGGCGATCTCGACCAGGGTGCGGTCGGGGACGATCCAGGACGCCGGCTTGTCGCGCCGCCGCGCCTCGCGCTCACGCCAGGCGGCGAGCGCCGCCAGGACGGACCGGTCGCGCGGCTTCAGGCGGCCGGCGCCCTTCACCTTGCGCCAGGCGTTGTCCGGGTCGGGGAGGATGCGCGCGTCCGGTCCGTAGCGCCGCTCGTGCTCCTCGGCCACCCAGGCGGTGCGGCCGAGTGCCTCGGCCCGGCGGGCGAGCTCGTCGGCCAGGTCGAGGAGATGCAGGACGTCTCCGGCGCCGTACTCGAGCTGTGCCGCCGACAGCGGCCTGCGGCTCCAGTCGGTGTAGCGCTCGGCCTTGTCGAGCTTCACGCCGAGCACCCGCTCGAGCAGGGCGGCCAGACCCTGCCCGGCGCCGAGGCCGACGAAGCCGGCCGTGATCTGCATGTCGGTCAGCCGCTGCGGCCGGATCCCGTGCGCCATGCCGAGGAGCGTCAGATCGGCGGAGGGGGCGTGCATGACGACCTCGACGTCCGGATCGGCGACCAGCTCGGCGATGGGGCCGAGGGGCGCGCCCTCGATCGGGTCGATCAGGTGCACTCCGGCGCGGGTCGCGACCTGGGCCAGGCAGGCGATCGGCGCGTAGGTGCGTTCCCAGAGGAACTCGAGATCGATCGCCGCACGACCCTCCGCGCGGACCTCGCGCACGACGGCGTCAACCCCGGCGGGGTCGGTGATCGTCTCCGGGGTCGCCATCCCCGCTACCCTAGCCGGTCGTGCAGGCGATTCAGATCAGCAAGGCCTTCGGAGCGCGCGATGTCCTGTCGGATGTCAGCTTCCGCATCAACCCCGGCGAGCGCCTGGCCGTCGTCGGGCGCAACGGCGAGGGCAAGACGACGCTGCTGCGGATCCTCGCCGGCCAGCTCGATCCGGACGGCGGCTCCATCAGCCTTCCCAAGGGCGCGCAGGTCGCCCTGCACGACCAGCGCCCCCCGCTCACGTCGCAGCTGACCCTCGAGGAGTACGTCGCCGAGGGCATGGCGGGCGCCCAGCAGGCCGAGCGCGACCTGGCCGACCTCGAGGCGCGCATGGCCGGCGGGGACGCCGGGCCCGAGGTGCTGGCCGCCTACGAGGAGGCCCACGCGCAGCTGGAGCGCGCCGGGGGGTACGCCTGGCGCTCCTGGCTCGAGCGGGTGCTGCGCGGCCTCGGCATCGGCGAGGACCAGCTCGCCCGCCCGTTGCGCGGGTTCTCCGGCGGAGAGCTGACGCGGGCGTCGCTCGCCCGGTCGCTGGTGTCGCGGCCCGACGTGCTCCTGCTCGACGAGCCGACCAACCACCTGGACCTGGATGCGGTCGAGTGGCTGGAGCGCGCGATCGGCGAGCTCGGCGCCGCCGTCGTGCTGGTCTCGCACGACCGCTGGTTCCTCGAATCGGTCGCCACCGGCGTCCTCGAGCTCGACCGGGGCCGGTCGAAGCTGTGGCCCATGCGGTACTCCACCTTCCGGCGCGAGCGGGCGCTGGCCATCGACCGCCAGGGGGCGGAGGCGTCGCGCCAGGCGGCCGAGATCGCCCGTCTCGAGCGGTTCGTCACGCGCTGGAAGGCCGGCACCAAGTCGCGCCAGGCATCGTCGCGTCAGAAGCGCCTCGACAAGATCGAGCGGGTCGCCGCGCCCACCCGTGCGGCCCACCTCGCGTTCGGCTTCCCCAAGTCCGAGCGCAGCGGCCGGGTGGTGATCGAGGTCGATGGCCTCGGGCTCGAGGTGCCCGGGCGCACGCTGCTCGCCGACGTCGGGTTCACCCTCGAGCGGGGTCAGCGGCTCGCGGTGATCGGCCCGAACGGCACCGGCAAGACCACGCTGATGGAGACGCTGATCGGCCGCCGCGCGGCCGCCTCGGGCCGGGTCAGTATCGGCCACAAGGTCGTGCCCGCCTACTTCTCCCAGCACGGCGAGGAGATGCGCGACGACCGCACGGTGGTCGAGACGGTGCTCGCGGGGAGCGACCTGACGCCCACCCAGGCCCGCACGCTGCTCGGCGGCTTCCTCTTCTCGGGCGAGGCGGCCGAGGCCCGTGTGGAGCGCCTCTCGGGCGGCGAGCGCCGTCGCCTGGAGCTGGTCACCCTGATCGGCAAGGGCGGCAACCTGCTGGTGCTCGACGAGCCCACCAACCACCTCGACGTCGAGAGCTGCGAGGCGCTGGAGGCGGCGCTCGAGGCGTTCGACGGCACCGTGCTGATGGTCTCGCACGACAGGGCCCTGGTGGACGCGATCGCCACCCACACGCTGGCGCTCGAGGACGGCGTGGCGCGCCTGCGGGCCGGCGGGTACACCGATCTGCTGAACCTGCGCGCCGAGGCCGCCTCCGCCCCCGCCGCGCCGGCGCCCCGTCGTCCGGCCCCTGCGGCCCGCGAGCGCAAGGCGGCACCGGCCGCTCCCGAGCGCCGGCCCTCGCAGAAGAGCCAGCGCGAGGTGCGTCGCCTGGAGGGGGAGATCACCCGCGTCGAGGCGAGGATCGCCGACGTGGAGTCGGATCTGGCCGACCCGGCGACGCTCGCCGACCGGGAGAGGGTGGCCTCGCGCGGCGAGGAGCACCGGGCGCTCCAGGAGGAGCTCGCCTGGCTGATGCGCGAGTGGGAGAGTGCGGCGGAGGCGGCCGCCGGCTGACGGCCGCCTCCGGGCGCGGGTGCTACTCGAGGATGCCGCTGTCCGCGAGGAAGGTCTCGGCCACGTCGGCCGGGTCCTCCTTGTCGAGGTCCACGGCCGCGTTCAGCTCGGCGATGGCCTCCTGCGTCAGCAGCGCGCTGACCGCGTTGACCGTCTCGGCGAAGACCGGCGGCTGCGCGTCGAAGAACGCCGTGTTGATCACGGGGAAGTTCTCGTACGGCAGGCCCTGGAACTGGCCCTTGTCGTCCTCCAGGAGCACGAGCTCCTCCGAGGCGATCTGCGGGTCGGTGCCGAAGGCGTAGACGCACTGCGCCTTGCCGTCCTGCACCGGCTTGTAGCGCAGGTTGAGGGCCACGGACACGACCTCCTTGAAGTTGATCCCGTAGGCCGACTTCAGCAGAGGCAGGCCGTCGGCGCGGGTCAGGTGCTCGGGGTTGGCCGAGTACGTGATCTCGCCGGAGGCCTCGCCCAGGGAGGAGAGCGTGGTCAGCCCGAACTCGTCCACGGCATCCTGCGTGCAGGCCACGCGGTTGTCGTTGCTGTACGGGCTCGGGGTCAGGGTCGTCAGGCCCTGGCTCGCGTACTCGGTGCTGATCGTCTCGAAGACCGCAGCCGAGTCGGGGACGTCGGTCTTCCCCAGGATGACGCCGTAGGCGGTGCCGGTGTACTCGGGGTAGAGGTCGATGTCGCCCTTGGTGACGGCGGCGTGCGCGATCTCGCTGCTACCGAGGCTCGTGACCTCCGACTCGTACCCCTGGGCGTCGAGGGCCTGCGCGTAGAGCTGCGCCACGATCTGGCTCTCGGTGAAGCCCTTGTCCGCGATCCGCACGGCGGTGCCGTCGACCGCGGCGGCGGGCGTCGAGGAGTCGGCCGAGCCCTCGTCGTCGTCGCCGCAACCGGCGACGAGACCGAGCGTCAGGACCAACCCCGCGATGAGGCCGACTCCGACGAGTCTGACCCGTCGAGTCATGTGATTCTCCCTTCGTTGATGGCGAGGCCGCGCGAGATGCGCAGGCCCCGTGGAGTCGCGAGGCGCTCGATCCCGCCGAAGGTCACCTGGGCGGCGAGCGCCAGCAGGGCGACGGGGATGGCTCCCGCGAGGAGCACGTCGTCCTGGCCCGTGTCGAGCCCGGAGATGACGATCTGGCCCAGCCCGCCGCCGCCCACGAGCCCGGCGAGGGTCGCCGTGGCGACCACCTCGACCGACGCCGTGCGGATGCCCGCGGAGATCAGGGGCACCGCGATGGGCAGCTCGACGCGGCCGAGGATCTGGAGGGGCCGGAATCCCATTCCGCGCGACGCCTCCACGACGCCCGCGTCCACCTCCTGGATCCCGGTGAACGTGTTGAGGAGGATGGGCGGCACGGCGAGCAGGTAGAGGCCGATCACGGCCGGCCAGAAGCCGACGGTGGAGAGGGTGAGCACGATGCCCATCACCGCGAAGGTGGGCACGGTGCGGCCCAGGTTCCCGATCGAGGTGACCAGGAAGGCGGCGACCCTGCCGATCTTGGCGCAGACGATGCCCAGGGTGACCCCGGTCACCGCCGCGAGCGCCAGCGCCGTCAGCGAGAGGCGGACGTGGCCCCAGAAGGCGGGGTCGACCAGGTCGCGGTTGGCCGTGTAGAAGTCCCAGGCGTCGGCGAGCGGACCCATCTCAGCCGCCTGCGGCCCGGGCGCGCGACCAGGGCGTCAGCAGGCGCTCGATGCCCACCAGCAGCAGGTCGAGCACGATCGCCAGCAGGGTCGCGGCCACCCCGCCGACGACGATCGGCGTCAGGAAGTCGCGGTTGAGGCCCATGGTGTAGATGAGCGTCCCGAGGCCCTCGGCGCCCACGAGCACCCCGATGGTCGCGATCCCGACCGTGGTGACGGTGACGATGCGGATGCCCGCGAAGATCGACGGGATGGCGAGCGGCAGCTGCACGCGCAGCAGCGTCTGCAGGGGTGTGAAGCCCATGCCGCGGGCGGCCTCCTGCACGGGGGCCGGCACGCCCTGGAGGCCGACGACCGTGTTGCGCATCAGGATCAGGGGCGAGTAGAGCACCAGGCCGATGATCACGGTGTTGCGGCCGATCCCGGTGGTGGGCACGAGGAAGGCGAACAGGGCGAGGCTCGGGATCGTGTAGACCAGCCCGGCGAGGATCGTGACGCCCGGGAAGACGATCCGCCGGTTGCGCAGGAGCACCCCGAGCGGCACCCAGATGGCGACCGAGATCGCAACCGCCACCAGCGTGAGCTGGAGGTGCTCGACGGTCAGCTCCTGGATGTCGTCGGTGTGCCGGGAGATCCAGTCCCAGTCGATGCCCTGCGCCACCGGCTCAGCCCGCCGAGGGGACCGGGCTGAAGACCGAGGCCACCTCGCCGATCCCCAGCAGCCCGATCGCCCGTCCGCTCCGGTCCACGACGACCCCGTAGGCCGCGTTGGCCTCCAGCAGCGCCGACAGCGCGTCGCGCAGCGTCGTCACCTGGTCGAGCACCGGCTCGGCCCCGCCCGCCGGGCGCAGCGGCACGTCGGGCGCGGCGTCCAGGCGGGTGAGCTCGAGCCAGTCCAGGGGGCGGCCGCCGCCGTCGGTCACGAGCACCTGCGCGTCGATCGGGACCAGCTCGCCCGCGGCGATCCGCTCGCGCACGCGGGCCACAGGCTCCCCGACGACGACCGACGGGGGCTCCACCAGGTCGACGTCCTCCAGGCGCGTCAGCGACAGGCTCTTGAGGGCCCGGTCGGAGCCGACGAAGTCGGCGACGAAGTCGTCCACCGGATTGGCCAGGAGCTCGGCGGGCGGGGCGAACTGCACCAGGTGCCCGTCGCGCATCACGGCGATCCTGTCGGCCATCTTCACGGCCTCGTCGATGTCGTGGCTGACGAAGACGACGGTCTTCGGGACGACCCGGTGGAGGCGCAGGAAGTCGTTCTGGAGGCGCTCGCGGGTGATCGGATCGACCGCCGAGAACGGCTCGTCCATGAGCATCACGGGGGGGTCGGCCGCCAGCGCGCGGGCGAGGCCGACGCGCTGCTGCTGGCCGCCCGAGAGCTGGGCGGGGTAGCGGCCTGAGAACTCGTCGGGGTCGAGTCCGATCAGCTCGAGCAGCTCGCGCACGCGACTGCGGATCCGCTCCTTGTCCCACCCGAGCAGCTTCGGCACGGTCGCGACGTTGGCGGCGATCGTGAGGTGGGGGAGGAGCCCGACCTGCTGGATCACGTAGCCGACCTCGCGCCGCAGCGCGGCGGGGTCGCGGTCACGGACGCCGCGCCCGTCGATCAGGATCTCGCCCGAGGTCGGCTCGATCAGCCGGTTGACCATCTTGAGGGCGGTCGTCTTGCCGCACCCCGACGGCCCGACGAGCACGCAGACCTCGCCCGCCGGCACGGTCAGCGAGAGGGTGTCGACGGCCGGACGCGCGCCCGCCGCGTAACGCTTCGTTACATCGCGGAACTCGAGAACGCCGCCGCCGCCCAGAGGCGTCGCACGCGTGCCCGCCCCCGTGGACTCGGACGCCATGGGATCACGCTACCCCAGGGCGCCGGAATCACGCCTGCGACCTCCCTCCGCCGGGCGCACCGTGTGAGATCCCTCACGAGCGGGAGGCCGGATCGGCGCGC
>LNEQ01000160.1 GCA_001464995.1 Actinobacteria bacterium Ga0077541 | reverse complement strand
GAGCACCACTCCGATGACCATCAGCCATCCGGCCGCACCCAGGCTCACGCCGACCCCCGGGATGAAGTCGTCGGAGGTGCGGAAGCCGATGACCGCGAAGGCCACGATGATCGCGAAGAAGCCGGAGGCGCCGACGCCCGCGATGCGCGACCACGCCCACGGCGCGGCGGCGGCCGCCACGCACAGGACGGCCGCGCTCACCCCCAGCCACGACCCGCCGGCCACCTCGATGCCGGACAGGTCGCCCTGGGTGACCGCCGTCGATCCCGCGGTGGCCGCCACGAGCACCCCGCCCACGGCGGCGACGCCGAACCCCGCCCGGCCGAGCGGGGTCGGCGGGTAGACGATGCCGACGGGGCCGCCCGCCGGCACGTCCGGCGGCGCGGCGGCCGGCCCCGGAGCAGCGGGAGGCGGAGCCGCGGGAGGCGGTCGCTGGCAGTGCCCCCGCCCACGCTGACGTGCTCCGACCACCCCGCGCCGTCCCAGTACCTCAGCCGCCCCGCCTGCGTCGGGTCCGGGTACCAATCCGCGTCCGCCATTCGTTCTCCTCGTGCGACAACAGGTGGGTCACCGGACGCCCCGGCGCGGCGCGAGCGGCAGGCCCTGGCAGGCGCCGCCGCCCGAGAGCCGGGCCCGGGCCGCACGCGCGACGTCGGCGATGAAGCGGTCGCCGGTGGCGTCCCCGACGCCCGACGCGCTCCACGTCATGACCGCGGCCACCACCGGCCCGCTGCGCAGGTAGACGATGCCGCCGTCGTGCTTCACCTCCTCGGTGTAGCCGGTCTTGTGGGCCACCGGGACCCCGGACGGCAGCCCCGCCACCAGCTTGGTGCGGTCGGCGACGTCCAGCAGGCGGGCCAGCAGCTCCGCGCGCGCGACGCCGGAGGCGATGCCGAGCCGCGCCACCCCTCCCGCCCCGACGGCCCCCCGGTGGATCGCCACCATCAGCCGGCCGAGCTCGAAGGGCGTGGTGATGAAGTTGGTGTAGAGGGCGGGGCTGGCCGTCGTCGCGATCGGGATCGCGCGCCGCGCGTCCTCGATGATGTACGGACGCCGCACCAGCGAGCGGCCGAGGCCGAGCCGGTGCAGGGTGTCGGTCACCCCCGCAGCCCCCGCCGTCCCCGAGCCTCCGCCGAGGGCGGCGAGCACGTCGTTGGCGGCCCGGTCGTCGGAGCCGATCACCATGCGGTCGAGCAGCGGCCCCAGGGCGCCCTGGCGGCCGCGGCGGACCGCATCGACCAGGATCGCCGCCTTCAGCGTGCTCGCGGCGGGGAACTGCGCGTCCGCATTGGCCGATGCGCCGCACCCGGTGATCAGGTGCTGGACGTAGACGCCCGAGATCGCGGGCATGCCCGCGACCAGGCGGTCCACATCGCCCTGGAGGCGGCGGTCGACGAAACCCGGGACGCGCCCTGAGCGACGGGCCGACGGCGGCAGCGTCCTGACCCGCACGGTCGCCGACCAGCGCGCGCCGCCCGGGCCCACGGCGCGGACACGCACCGGCGCCACGCCGGCGGGCACGGGCACCGACACGCGCCGGGGCCCGGGCGCCACCGCGAGCCGCGCGGTGATGCGACCGTCGGCCTGCACCTCGAGACGGCGGGTGCCCGCGCCCACCCGCACCGCGACGCGCCCGAACCCCACGGCCGGCGCGGAGATCACCGGCGGCGGGGGTGGCGCGTGGGCGATCACGCCTGCGGGACCCTCTCGAGGACCATCGCGATGCCCTGGCCGCCGCCGATGCAGAGCGCAGCGAGCCCGAAGCGGTGATCGTCGCGCGCCATGGCATGCACGAGGGTCGTCAGCACCCGCGCCCCGGAGGCGCCGATCGGGTGGCCGAGGGCGATCGCCCCACCGTGCACGTTCACGCGGGCCGGGTCGAGGCCGAGGCGGCGCGAGACGGCGAGCGACTGGGCGGCGAAGGCCTCGTTCAGCTCGATGACGCCGATGTCGGCGAGCGCGATGCCGGCCTTCGCGAGCGCGGCCCGCACGGCGCCCACCGGACCGAGGCCCATGACGCGCGGCGCCACGCCGACGGACGCGTATCCGCGGATGACGGCGAGCACCGGGGCTCCCGCCTCGCGCGCCGCCCCGGCCTCCATGACCACCACCGCGGCGGCCCCGTCGTTGATGCCCGACGACGACGCCGCGGTGACGGTGCCCTCGGCGGCGAAGGCGGGGCGCAGGCGCGCGAGGCTCTCGGCGGTGCTGTCGGGGCGCGGGTGCTCGTCGCGGGCGAGCTCCACCGGCTCGCCCCGCCGGGCGGGCACCGTCACCGCGACGATCTCCGCGTCGAAGATCCCCGCCGCCACGGCGGCCGCGGCGCGGCGCTGGCTCTCGAGGGCGAACGCGTCCTGGTCCCCGCGGGAGATCCCGTCCTCGGCGGCGACGTTCTCCGCCGTCACGCCCATGTGCACGTCGCACGACGCGCACCAGAGCCCGTCGCGGATCATCGAGTCGACGAGCTCGGCGTCGCCCATCCGCTGCCCCGCGCGCAGGGCCGGCAGCAGATGCGGGGCCGCGCTCATGTTCTCCATCCCCCCCGCCACCACGGTGCGCGCGTCGCCGGCGCGGATGGCCTGCGCGGCGAGGGCGACGGCCTTGAGGCCGGAGCCGCAGACCTTGTTGACCGTGGTCGCCGGGACGGTCTCGGGGATCCCGGCCTCCAGCGCCGCCTGGCGCGCCGGGTTCTGCCCCAGGCCCGCCGAGAGCACGTTGCCCATCAGCACCTCGTCGATCGAGCCGGCGGGGATCCCCGCACGGCGGATCGCCTCGGCGATCGCGATCGCGCCGAGGCGGGTGGCCGGCACCGGGGCGAGCCCGCCCATGAAGGACCCGATCGGCGTGCGCACCGCGCCGACGATGACCGCTTCGCTCACTCGCGCCTCCTCACAGGGTGGACCGGGCGCAAACTACTCCCGCTCCCGGCGGGTGTTCAGCTTCCGGGGGTGTCCGGCCGATACATGAGGTGAATGCATGGATGCAGATCAGCGATGGCCATGACGGCCGCCGCGGTGTCGCTCCTCGTGCCCGTGGGGGCCGGGACCGCCGCGGACTCCGCCCCCCGGGATGACGGCGACGGCGCCCGCGCGAGCGCCCCGCGCATCGAGTCGGCCCTCCTGGCGGAGATGAACCGGGTCCGGGCGGACCACGGACGACGCGCGCTGCGCCCCATCGCGACGCTCAAGCGCCCGGCCCGCGCCCAGAGCCGCTACCTGCTCGGTCAGGGCATCCTCGACCACTCCGGCCGTGACGGATCGCCGTTCTGGACGCGGCTGATCGCCGCGGGCTACCCCCGCGGCCGCACGCTCGGCGAGAACCTCGCCATGGTGCCGGGCTGCAGCACGGGCGTCGCCGCCCGGACGGTCCAGATGTGGATGAAGAGCCCGGGACACCGCGCCAACCTGCTCAACCCGGCCTTCCGCTGGGCGGGCGCGGGGGCGGCGAGTGACGCCGACTGCTCCAGCACCGTGCTCACCGCCGACTACGGGTCCTAGGGACCGGACCGGCGGTCCGCCTCCGGGCTCAGGCCTGGAAGCTCTTCCCGCAGCCGCACGAGGCGGAGGCGTTCGGGTTGTTGATCAGGAACCCGGCTCCCTGGAAGCCCTCCTCGTAGTCGAGCTCGACCCCGAGGAGGTACGGGACGCTGAAGCGGTCGATGATCACCCGCACCCCGTCGCCGTCGACGATCTCATCGCCCTCCACCGGCGCCGCCAGCGAGAGGTCGTACTCGAAGCCCGAGCAGCCCCCCGGGACGACCTGCACCCGCAGCCCCGCGCCATCCTGGCCCTCCTGGGCGATCAGGCTCCGCAGCTTGTCCTTGGCGTCCTGGGTGAGCGTGACCATCTGGCGACCCCTCGCGTGATCCGACTGCCGGCGACGCACCGAGTGTGGCAAAGCCCCGCCGGGCCCGCAAGCTCGTTCGCCCGTTAACGACCGGGGGGTGCGATCAGCCGCCAGCGGACGGCGCGGCCGTTGCCCGCGCGATCGGCGAGCACGAGGCGAACGGTCGGCCTCCCGGTCGGCACCAGCGACCGCGGCAGCCGCAACTGGGACGCGGAGACCTCCGCCCGGGAGGTGAGGTCGCGCCCGGCCACGCGAACGCGCACCGCGGCGGGATCGACCCCCGTGCCGCCGTCGTCGTCCCGGAAGCGCACCACCAGGCCCTCGGCGCGCACCGGGGGACGCGACACCACCCAGGGCGCGCGGAGCGGCACCGGACGGGGCACCAGGCGGCGGTGCGGCAGAAACTTGCCGGAGAAGGCGAGCGCAGCCTGGCTGGTCGCCCAGACCGAGGCCTCGGTGGCCTCGGCGGCGTTGCGCACGCCGCCGTCCGGTCGCTGGAGGGTGCGCAGGTAGGCCAGCGGGCCGCCCGCGCGGTCCCAGGGGGCGCGGCTTCCCCTCTCCCCGAGCGCGCGGATCGAGAGGGCGACCCACGCCGTCGTCAGTGCGGTGCTCGGCCCGCCGACCACCGGGGGGAACCCGCCGTCGGCGTTCTGGGCCGACAGCAGGAAGAGGCGGGCGCGGCGGAGGGTGAACGAGCCCTCGGCGTCGTGCCCGGCCGCGATCAGCGCCTGGATCGCCGCCGCGGTGGTGTTCGGGCCCGATCGCGGGTCGGCGTCGTTGAGGGCCCAGCCCCCGTCGGCCCGCTGGATGCGACGCAGTGCCTCGGCGGCGTCGCTCACCGCGCGGGAGTCGCGACCGAGGCCGCCGGCGGTGAGGGCGAGGATCCCCCAGGCGGTGGTGGAGGGATCGGGGCCGATGGTGCCGTCGGTGCGTTGCGCCTCGAGCACCTCGCGCACCAGGTTGCGATCGGTGGCCACCCGCGGGTCGAGGCCCGCCGCGGCGAGGGCCACGGTGGCGCGCTGGACCTCCGCGAGGGTCGTCCCCTCCATCGGCCGCACCAGCGCGGCGCGCAGCGAGGCCCGGCCGCGGCGCCAGAGCCGGGTGTCCTCGCCGGCCGCCGCCACCGCCAGGGCCGCCCACTCGGTGTAGGTCGGATCGGTCCCGGGGCCGACGGCGAAGCCCCCCGCCACCGGGTCCTGCCGGGCGGCGAGGTGGTCGAGCGCACGGGCGAGGGGCCCTGCCTGCGCGGGAACGGGCAGGCAGAGGGCGGCGCCGAGTCCGAGGACGAGCAGCGGGAGCGGCCGACGAGCGCCGCGTCCCGTGGAACGGGATCGCATCGTCATGCTGTGTATCCGTGCGGCGCGTCCCGGGCAACTCCCCATCGGGCGAGCCCTGCACCACCCGATGGACGTGAGGCTGCCGAAGGTTGCTAGCCTCGTCGCGTGGCCGACACCCCGAGAGCAGCCGCACCGAAGAGGTCCCTCTTCGCGCGCGCCTTCTCGGATTCGCGGGGGGATCTGCGCACGACGCTCCTCGTCGGCCTGCTGATCGGCCTGGTCGCCCTGCTCAGCATCGGCACCTACGGCGGGCTCGTCGCCGCCAATGCCGGCAGCCCGGAGACGCTGGCGGCATGGACGGTCGCGGCCCTCATCCTGATCAAGATCCCGCTCCTCGCGGTCGCCTGGTGGATCATCGCCCGCAAGCGCGACCCGGGCGGTGGCGGCGGCTGGACCAGCACCGAGTGCCGCGAGATCCTCGACTACCTCGAGACCCAGGCGCGCGAGAGCGCCGGCCGGCCCGACGCGGCGACGCGCCTGGCCTACTTCGCCCGCGAGGCGTGGTTCGTCGCCGACTCGGCGACCGACGCCGACACGCCGGCCGCCGTCGACACCGCGGTGCTGATCGAGGCCATGGCCGCCGAGGCCGGCGCGCCGGTCGACCGCTCGGGCGCCGCCCGCCGCCCCGGGGGCCCCGCACCCGCCTGAGCCGTCGTGCCGGTCCCGTTCCCCGCACGGGGGCGGCCACGTAGCATCGGCCCGACCGGAGGACGACACGGGGGGATGGACATGGGCCTGCTGGACGGTGTTCTCGGACAGGTGATCGGACGCGTCGGCGGAAACGACCAGGCGGTGAAGATGGTCGAGACGGTGGCCGGGATGATCGGCGGCGGCGACGGCGGCTCGGGCGCCGGCCTGCAGGGCCTGGTCGAGAAGTTCCAGGCGGGCGGGCTCGGCGATCTCGCCGCGTCGTGGATCGGGACCGGCGACAACAAGGCCGTCTCGGCCGACCAGGTGCGCAGCGCCCTCGGTGACGACGAGGTCCGGCGGGTCGCCGACGAGGCCGGGGTCTCCCAGGACGAGGCCGCATCGGGCCTCGCGGCGCTCCTGCCCGAGCTCGTCGACAAGGTCACGCCCGACGGGCTCGTCCCCGACGCCGGCGCGCTGGCGGAGCGCCTTCAGAAGTTGCTGTAGCGGCGGGTCAGGCGCGCGGGAGCGCGCGGCGGACCGGTGTCAGGCGGGCCGCCGCGCGCCATCCCAGCAGCAACGCGCCGAGCGTGAGCGCGGCGACCACCATGAACGACGCGGCGATGCCGCGGTCGAAGACCACGCTCCGCAGGGCCAGGCCGCCGGCGACGGTGACCGCCCAGACGACGAGCCCCGTGGACAGGGCGGCGGGCGCCCTCCAGGCGCGGGCCGCCAGCCAGCCGACGGCGAGCGCGATCAGGAACGGGGCGGCGATCTCCAGCACGGCGGTGAGCCCCGTGCCCGAGTCGTGGCTGCGCCGCCCGAGGGCGGCGAAGGCGACCACGAGGGCGCCGTCGAGGAGGATCAGAGGGGCTCCGCGCACGCCCTCAGCCTAGTCGTCCCCCACCTCGGGCGTGTGGTGGCCGGGCCTCCGGGCGAGGGCGTAGATGCCCGGCGCGGCCACCGCCGCGATGGGCGTGTCGGCCACCACCCGCAGGACCGGGGCCGGCAGCCTGCGCCCGTACTTGAAGTGCAGGTAGTCGCTGGTGAGCGATCGGTGATCGGTGAAATGGGGGTCCATCAGCCGCCGCAGCTCCCCCTCGGTGAACCCGGCGTGCGCCCCGAGCTCGTTGCGGAACTCGCCGCGCAGCCGGGCCCGGTAGTCGGCCAGGTTCCAGGCCAGCTTGTCGCGCAACGTCGCGTCGAAGGACCCCAGGTAGCCCACCACCCGATGGCGGTTCGGCGTGCCCACGTAGAGCCACCCTCCGGGCCTGAGCACGCGGGCCAGCTCGACGAGGCTGCCGGGCGCGTCGGGCACGTGCTCGATGACGTGGTGGTAGAAGACCGCGTCGAAGCTCTCGTCCTCGAAGGGGAGCTCGAGGACCGAGGCCTCCATCAGCGTGCACCCCTCCGGCGCCGGCTCGCGCGCCTCGTCGGCGAGGACGCGGTCCACGCCGACCGTCTCACCCCCGAGGCGCGCGTGGATGTAGCGGGCCTCGTGGCCCAGGCCGCAGCCCGCCACCAGGACCGCCGGCGGCGGGGACCCTCCGCGCACCTGCTCCATCAGATCGCAGAAGTGCCGGGCGCCGGCGTGCGTGTCGTCGTCCATTCCCCTCCCCCGGATCGGAGCGTTCAGGCGAGCGTGACCCTCATATCCCTCTTCGAGACGCTGAGCAACTCGACCGGGGTCACCGCGGAACGCCGATCGGAGCCGGGGCGCGTAGGATCCAGGCGCCCGACAGGGACTCCCTCCCTCGTGCGGGCCACGCCCCGGGCGGCTCGCCCCGCGCCGGGGCACTCTCTCGCCCCGGGGGCGGCCCAGCCAGCGGGAGCACAGCGCCGGCTAAGCGCCCGTGCGCCGGCAGCGCGCGGGGGCGGATGCCCGCTCACCGCGGCCCTCAGGGCGCCTTAAGCGGCGAGCGGGAGCCTCCTCCCACCCGCCCGGCCGGCACGCGGCCGGGCACGGACATGGAGGACCCCGATGGGAACCCAGACCATCACGCCGCCCTCGACCGCCCCCGCGCCGGCGAACGGCGGTGACGCGACCGCCGGTGCCGCCGCGATCGGCGCCAGCCTCTACCCCGGCAACGCCGACCTGCACCACCCGCCCGAGGGCGTCGTGGAGATCCGCAAGCCGTCCTCGCAGTCGCTCGAGGGCTACTGGCGGGCGGAGCTCCGCGACCAGTACGGCGTCGACCCGGGGAGCATCATCTCGGTGAACGACCCGTTCGTCGTCGCCTTCCACGTGTGGCTGACCGGCGATCTCTGGCGCTGCATCTGCGGCGACTGGTGCTTCGACATGTCGTTCGAGTCGATCGGGGGCGGGGCCGAGCTGTCGCTCTCGGACTTCCCGAACATCGAGCACCAGCTCTCGCTGACCGACTGGAAGGGCTGCGCGCCGGGCGCGCGGCACTTCTGGGTCACCGTGACGATCCCCGCCGGAACCGTCCCGGCGGGCCCGAAGAACAAGCTCTACCGGGTCGCCGCCACGTTCCAGATGCTCGACCCCTGCGGCAAGCCGGTGCCGGTCGTGGGCTATCAGTCCCTCGGCGAGTTCCAGTTCTACAACAGCTGATCCGACACCCCCGCCCGGCGCCCGTCCGGGCGCCGGGCGACGTCCGAGAGGAGGACGCGATGCCCCGTGGTGAGCTCACCGCGGTCACCGGCGTCGAGGAGGCCACCGCGGCCGTACTCGCCGGCGTCGGGATCACCACCCTGATGGACCTCGTACTCGCCCCCCGGCAGACCATCCGCGCGGCCCTGAAGTCCGCCGGCGTCACGCCGCTGCCCTCGATGAGCGACATCGCGACCTGGCAGGACCGGGCGCGGCGGCTTCGCCTGGAGTCCCCTCCGTCGCCGGGATGGGACCGGGAGGCGTCGTTCGTCGTGAGCTTCGAGAGGCGCGCCGGCGACGCCGGCGACGAGCAGCGCCAGACGGTCGTCGCGCGTGCCGAGAGCGACGCGCCCGTCCAGCACGTGGAGGCCGACTGGAGCCCCGACGCCGTGGGCCAGTGGATCGGTACCCAGATCGGCGACGTCGGCCACTCGCTCCGCGCCGCGGTCCCCTTCCTGGGCGGCCCCTCCCCGGACCGGGGACCGGCCGCCCCCGCCGCCCCGGCCCCGTCGGCTCCCGCGCGCGGTTCGGAGAACGTCATCCGACACTGGAACGCCGTCGCGCTCGAGGCGAACCGGATCGCGCACACGACCGGGGACGACCGGGGGGCCCACGGGCCGACCGGAAGCGCCCGGGCCCTGGCGATCGTCCACCTGGCGATGCACGACGCCTACTTCTCGATCACCGGCACGTACCCCACCTACCTCGCCGGCCACGGACCCGCCCCCACAGGAGCCGACCCGGAGGCCGCCGCCGATGCGGCCGCCCAGCGCGCGCTCTCGGTGCTCTACGCGAGCCGCGCGAGCGAGTTCCACCGGCCCGAGCTCGGTGGGCCGGGCATCGCCGAGGGCCACGCGCACGGCGTCGCGATCGCCGACGCGATCCTGCGCGACCGGGAGGCGGACCCCGACACCGGCCACCGCGGCTACGAACCCCCCATCGGCCGAGGGCAGCACCGGGTCGACCCCGCCCACCACGGCCAGGGGTTCTACGGGCCGTTCGTCGGCGCGTCGCGGCTCTTCGCCGTCACCCAGCGCCACCAGCTCGACCCGCCGCCGGCCCTGGACGACGACGAGTACCTGCGGGCCCTGCGCGAGGTCCGGGCGAAGGGCATCGCACCCGAGCTGATGGGGACTCTGGGCGCCGGCGCCGACCTCCGCACGCCCGAGGAGACCCTCATCGGTCACTTCTGGGCCTACGACGGCCCCGCCGGCATCGGCACCCCGCCCCGGCTCTACAACCAGATCGTACGCAGGGTCTCCGAGGACCACGGCAACTCGGTGGAGGACGACGCCCGGCTGTTCGCGCTCGTGAACACCGCCATGGCGGACGCCGGGGTACTCGCCTGGGCCGAGAAGTACCGCTACAACCTGTGGCGCCCGGTCATCGGGATCCGTGAGCACGACGCGTCGATGGGCGGCGCCGGCACGGCCGTCGCCGGCCCCCGGATCGGCAACGACTGCGACCCGGGGTGGCTGCCGCTCGGCGCTCCCCGGACGAACCCGCCGCAGTGGAACGACCCCGCGCCGGCGCCGCCGCCGGGCCCCCGCTGGCGGACGCCCGACTTCCCGGCCTACCCGTCCGGGCATGCCACCTTCGGCGCGGCCGCCCTCCAGTCGGTCAGGCTGTTCTACGGCGTCACCGACGACGGCCCGGACGACCTCTTCCCCGGCGCACTCGTGTCGGACGAGCTCGACGGGCATGCCCGGGACGAGCGCGGCTGGACCCGCTCGCGCCACGAGCGCCGCTTCCCGGGCGGCCTCTGGGAGATGATCGAGGCCAACGGCCGCAGCAGGGTCTACCTCGGCGTCCATTGGGTCTTCGACGCGTTCGCCGTGGACGCCGGCGGCGACATGGACCTCAGCCGCAACGTCGGCGGGGTGCCGCTCGGCCTGCGGGTCGCCAAGGACCTCGCGGCCAACGGCCTGCTGCGGGCCGACGCGGCGGGGTGACCCCCCGGAGCGCTCCGGGCTCCACGGCGCCCGGAGCGCTCCGTCAGGTGCGCGTCAGCTCGTGGTAGAGGCGCTGGGTCTCGCCGGCCGGGCGCAACCCCACCTCGCGCTCGAGCGCCTCGGCGCACCGGCGGAACTGGCGGGCGATCAGCTGCCCCTGGCTCTGGAGAGCGAAGCACCGCATCAACAGCCGGTGCGCCGACTCCCGGCAGGGGTCGGTGCGCAGCACGTCCTCCCCCACCGCCACCGCGCCGCCGACGTCCCCCGCGTCGAGATAGAGCTCGGCGAGGGCCTCGTTGGCGGCGAGGTAGCGCTCCTGCACGACGCGCTGCTCGTCGAGCCACCATTCACCGTGGATCTCGTCCTCCAGCAGCGGGCCGCGGTAGAGGGCCGACGCGCGCAGGTAGCACTCGGTGGCCGCCGGCGCGTCACCGCGGGCCGCCGCGGCGTCCCCGGCGGCGGTCGCGGAGGAGAACGCGCCGAGGTCGGTCCACCAGACGAGGTCCGGGTCGAGGAGGTACCGCCCCTCGGAGTAGACCAGGAGCGTCGGCGGCGCGGCGCAGCGCGTAGATCGCGACGTTGAGGTTGTTGCGGGCCGACTGGGGACGGTATCCGCGCCAGAGCAGCTCCATGAGCTCCTCGCGACGCGCCCGGCCGTCGTGCATGAGCAGGAACTTCAGAACGGTGAGCCCCTTGAAGCTGCTCCAGCGCGCGGCGGGCGCCGCGCCCATCGCGATCTCGAACGGGCCGAGCAGGCGCACCATGACGTCGGGGGGCGGGGGCGACGGGGCCCGGGGAACGGGCGAGGGGCCCGGCGCGCCGGCGGGCTGCCCGTCCGCCCCCGTGGGCGGGTGCGCCGGCGGCCGCGGGGCGGGCCGGTCAGGAGCACGCCACTTGTTCCAGGGTCCACGCATCATGCGCCGGGCGATCCGCCGGCGGGGCCTCCGCCACGCCGCCCGGTCCCCCTCCCTCGTGTCGAGCCCACCACGCGGGCCCCTCGGCGCGCAATCGCGAGATCCATCTCACTGTCGTTTCAGGCGGATTCGCAACAACTTCGATGCCAGTCTGCGACGCCCCGGTCCTCGGGCGACAGTGCCCCTAGGTGTCGTGCTCCCCCACCCCGTCGCGATCTCCGGGCGTCCCGCTCCCGCCGGCCGTCCGTGAGGATCTCGCCGCGGTCGGGGCCCGGACCGTCGGAGGTGCTCGTTCGGCCCGCCGATGGCGCGGGTGGTGACCGTCGCGACCGTGAGGTCCACCCGAAGTGAGCGCGACACCTCACCGCCGGTACGCGTCG
>LNEQ01000159.1 GCA_001464995.1 Actinobacteria bacterium Ga0077541 | reverse complement strand
GCCGTAGGGCTCGAAGGCCCGGGGATCGATGAGTGCTGACCTGCCGGTGGCTCGGAGGATCAGCCTCTCGCAAGAGACTGATCCAAAGCCATTAGGGACCGTCCGGGCCGCCGGAGGGCGATCGCGCTCCGGCGGCCCGATCCCGGTGGCGGCTCCGGATCGCCGCCCACAGGGTGGCCGGCATGTCGCGGCGGCTGCGGGCGATCGCCTCGTGCACCGCGCCGGCCACGTGATCCCCCGACACGGGGGCTCCGTGGCCGGGAAGCAGGTGCAGGGGCCCGAGCCCGTCGAGCACGGTGGGCGGCACCAGCCGCATCGCGGGATGGATGCCGACCGCGGCCCCGGGGGCGAGGTAGTAGGGCGCCGTGCCGAGCGCCTCCGGCACCACCAGCGCCCGGTGCTCGGGCCACCAGAGCGCGACCTCGCGCCACCACCGACGGCCGGCCACCGGCAGGACGGTGAAGGGCGAGTCCGGCACGCCGTTCTCGGGGACGACGTGGAGGGGGACGCCGTGGCGCTCCGCGAGCGCGGCGCCGTCGCGTGGGTGCCGGTCGAGCAACTGCACCACGCCGCGCACGGTTCCGAGGGGCGCGATCATCTCCTCGAGCCCGTCGCCGTCCACCGGGTCGATCAGCCAGACGTCGCCGCCGGCGGCGAGCGCGTGCGAGGCGCGCTGCATGAAGGGCGGCTCGGCGGCGATCCAGCCGACGCCCCACTCGTGCGCCGACGTGAGGCTGATCTGCATGGTGGTTGGCTACCCTTCAGCGGAGTGGATCACGCCATCGAGGCCGCGGCTCTGACAAGGATGTACGGCCCGTCGGCCGGCGTCGACGGGGTCGACCTGACGGTCGGGCGGGGCGAGTGCTTCGGCTTCCTCGGCCCGAACGGCGCCGGCAAGACCACCTTCATCCGGCTCGTGCTGGGCCTGATCCGCGCCGACTCCGGCCGGGTCGCGGTGATGGGCCACGACCTCGCCGCCGACCGCATGGGGGCCCTCGCCCAGGTGGGCTACCTGCCGGGCGAGCTCGGCCTCTACGCCGGCCTCACCGGCCGGCGGACGCTCGACGCTCTGGCCCGGCTGCACCCGCGCCCGCCGGTGCTCCGCGAGGAGCTGTGCGCCGCGCTGGAGCTCGACGCGTCCGCGCTCGGCAAGCGCGTCCGCGAGTACTCGCGCGGCATGAAGCAGAAGCTCGGCCTGGTGGCGGCCCTGCAGCACGATCCGCCGCTCGCCATCCTCGACGAGCCGACCGGCGGGCTCGACCCGGTGATCCAGGCCCGGCTCCTCGACTGGCTCGCGGGCCGCTCGCGGGCGGGGCGCACCATCTTCTTCTCGAGCCACGTCCTCGCCGAGGTCGACGAGCTCTGCGACCGCGTCGCGATGATCCGCGGCGGGCGCCTGCTCTTCGTGGGCCGTCTGGGCGAGCTGCGCCGCTCGCGGACGCGCAGCGTGGAGGTGACCTTCTCGGAGGACGTCGAGCCATCCCGCTACGCCGGCGAGGGCGTCGGCCCCCCGGAGGTCCACGGGCACCGGCACCGCTTCGCGCTGTCGGGCGACCCCGCGCCGCTGCTGGCGGCTCTCTCCCGCCTTCCGGTCACCGACGTCGCCATCGAGCGCGCGAGCCTCGAGGACGCCTTCCGCGACCTCTACGCGACGTGAGGACGGTCTACGGCCTGGCGCTCGAGCGGGCGCGGGTGCGCATCCTCCTGCT
>LNEQ01000158.1 GCA_001464995.1 Actinobacteria bacterium Ga0077541 | reverse complement strand
GCCCACGCCCTCGCGATGGCCACCGGCCTCGCCGTCGTGGTGGCCGGCGGATACGCCGGGGGCCTCGCAGCGGCCCTGTCGGTCGAGGACCTGTCCACCGTCCGCCCCGCCCCCCTCGCCGGGGCCCTCGCGATGGGCTTCCTCCTCTTCCTGTCCGTCGGCGGCGTCGCGCTCCTGGTCGCCTCCCTGGTTCGCACGGGCGGCCGCGCGATCGGCTGGGCGGCCGCGTTCCTGCTGATCTCCTACGCGCTCGACTACCTGGCGCAGGTCTGGTCGATCGCCGAGCCGCTCGGACCGCTGTCGGTGTTCCACTACCTCGACCCGGCGGCGATCCTCGGCAGCGGCGCGGTGGGTCTCGGGGACGCCGCGGTGCTCGCCGGTCTGGCC
>LNEQ01000157.1 GCA_001464995.1 Actinobacteria bacterium Ga0077541 | reverse complement strand
GGGTGCCCTCGCCGGTCCGCCTCCCGAGCGCGGCCGAATGCGTCCGGTTCGAGCGGGAGTCGTTCGGGGCGCTCCACCAGATGATGGCCGGGTTGACCGAGACGCAGCAGGCGGAGGTCTGGGTCGAGATCGAGGAGGCCCTGGAGCAGTTCGAGACCGACGACTCCTTCGTCGGGCCCTGCGAGATGCTGGTCGGCGCGGGCACCGCGTAGGCCGTCGGGGCATCTCACGGCCGCGGACCCCTCGGACTGCCGGGGGGTCCGCGTCGTTCAGGTGCCGAGCAGCTCCGCCAGCCACGCGGCGACGGCCTGACGCTGCGCCGCGATGTCGGCCTTCAGCGAGTGGTCGCCGGCGATGCGCACCACGGTCCGCCCGGGTGCGGCCTCCGGCATGCCGAACGGATCGCGCTCGCCCTGGATGATCAGCACGGGGACGGCGACCGCCTCGAGCTCGGGCAGGCGGCTGGGGCGCGGCGTGGCGCCGGCCCGGGCGGCGGGCTGGAGCGGGAAGGCGAGACAGAGGACGCCCACGGCGCCGGTGGCCGCGGCCGTACGGCAGGCGACCCGGGCGCCCGACGAGCGGCCCCCGGTGACCAGGGGAAGGCCGGCCAGCTCGCGCGAGGCGAGGTCCCGGGCGACGGCCGTCCAGGAGGCGTCGAGGCGCGGGGCCGGGGGAGGGGAGCGCCGGCCGGCGACCCGGTAGGGCTGCTCGACCAGCGCGACGGCGACGTCCAGCGCCAGGGCGGTCCCGGTCGCGGCGACCAGGTCGGGCGCGGCCACGCCGCCGCCGGCCCCGTGGCCGAGGATCAGCGCCGCGTGTGGGCTCTCGGGCAGGTGGAGATGGGCCCGGGCGGGCCCCTGCGGCGTGGTGATCTCGCGTTCGATCGTGTCCGTCATGCGTCCCCCGTCTGCTCGTCCGGGACGCTACCCGTCACGAGGGTGCGGTCCTCGTGACGGGCGCGTGCCGTCCGTGCCGGAGGTGCCCTACCCGGTGCGCTCGCGGAGCGCCCGGCGCTTGGCCCGGCGCATCTTCCACAGGTACACCGGGGTCGGCGGCACCCAGCCCAGCTGGAGCGCCATGCCGAGGTCGTCCCGGTTCGCCCAGTGCTCGACGGCCTTGCCGTCGGCGATCCTCAGCCAGTGGGTGTGCAGCACGCTGAAGCGCTTCCCGGTCGGTGGGAAGGCCCCGCCGACCTGCGCCGCCGCGTCGTACTCCACGAACGGGCGCACGTGGCGGCCCGACATGGAGAGGTGGACGACCACCAGGTCACGCTCGGCCACGACCTCGTGGATTTCGAAGCGCAGCTCGGCGAACGCGTCGCGCAGCCAGAGTGCCGTGGCGTACGCGGCGTCCGGGCCGTAGGCGACCCGGCACTCGGGCGGCTCGTCCTTGGCCTCGTGATTGACGAAGCCGGGGTGGATGGTCTCGACGAAGTCGTCATAGGTGCCGCTGGCCATGATCTCGATGCTGCGCAGGGCGATCGTCTCGGCGCGGGCGTCGTAGGTGGTGCTCACTCGGGTCTCCTCCTCGGGGGCGGTGTCTGCGTGATGTCCGCAGCCTGCCCCCGGCCGGGCTTCCGTCGCGTCCGGGTCGGCACCCGGAACTTTTCGCCCTCAGGTCCCGGTGAGCACGCGGGCGAGGTCGGGGCGGCCGTCGATCGCCAGCTTGCGGTACGTGCGCGTCAGGTGCGTCTCGACGGTGGCCAGCGACACGAACAGCTCCTGCGCGATCTCCCGGTTGGTCATCCCGGTCACCGCCAGGTCGGCCACGCGCCGCTCGCTGGGGGTCAGCGCGTCGGCGCCCGTGACCGCGCGCCGGCGGGGGCGCGCACCCGAGGCCCGCAGCTCGTGGCCGGCCCGCTCCACGAGTGCCTCGGCGCCGCAGCGGTGGGCCTCGTCCATCGCGTCCACCAGGATCTCGCGCGCCTCCCTACGCCGCCCGGCGCGGCGCACCGCCGCCCCGAGGTCGACGCCCACCCGCGCGTGCTCGAGCCGCCACGGCGTGCCACCCAGCCGCTCGCGCGCCGCGTGCAGCCGCTCGAGCCCCCCTGCGCCTCCCTCGATCAGCCCGAGCGCCCGTTCGGCGACCGCGATCGGCTTCGGGACGCCCCATCGGGTGGCGATCGCGAGCTCCTCGGACGCGAGCTGCGCCGCGTCGCCGGTCGCCCCGGTCGCGAGCAGCGCCAGCGCCGCACCGGACCTCCACGGCGGATTCGGCCGGGTCATGCCCCACTGGCCGTGGCGACGCCCGAGCTCGGTGAGGTCGTCCGCGGCATCGGCCCAGCGGCCCTCGGCGGCGCGCAGCGTCCCCCGCGCGTGCAGCAGCGGGTTGAGCAGCATCTGCGGCGCCAGCTCGCCGGTCAGGCCGTGGGTCTCCAGCAGCTCCTGCGCGCGCGCCGTGTCGCCGGCCTCGACCAGCGCGAGCACCAGGTACCCGACGGTCGGGGCGATCACCTGGGCCCGGAGCTCGGCCACGGTCGCCGTGGCCGCGGCGAGGTCGCCCACCGCGCCCGTGACGTCGCCGACCTCGAGCGCGACGATCCCGCGTGCGGCGAGCCCCAGCGCGTGACGAAGGGGGGACCCGCTCGACCGCGCCTCGTCGAGCATCCGGCCGGCGAGCGCCGCCGCCCGGTCGGGCCGCCCGGCGAACAGGTACATCACCACCGTTCCCGCACCCTCGTTGGGATAGGGCCAGGAGTCGTCGTCCATCGCCGCCTCGGCGAGGGCCGCCGCGCGGGCGAGGTCGGCCGCGGTGTCGCCCGGCGCCTCGAGCGCCGCCACCGACCGCACCAGCCGCTCGGCGGGCGTCGCGCCCGAGAGCGCCGCGGCTACGTCCTGCAGGCGGCCCCTCAGCCTCCCCTCCGTGCCGAGGTCGTAGCGCCCGGCCAGGCCGAGGAACGCCTCCAGCCTCAGGCGCTCCTCGCGCAGGGGGGCGGCGCCGCCGAGGCGCTCGATCTCCTCCACCAGCACCGCCACGGCGCCCGCATGGTCCTGGGCGAAGTAGCGGGCGATGGCCAGCTCGAGCGCGACCGTCGCCCGCAGGGGGGGATCGTCGGTGGCGGTGAGGGCCTCGTGCAGGTGCGCGTCCGCCCCGGGCTGGAGCGCGGCGAGCCCGGCCGAGCCCAGTTCCCGGAGGACCGCCGCCCTCTCGCCGGGCGGTGGTGGCTCGTCGAGCGCGCGGCGCAGCAGCGCCACCGCCTGCTCGGGTGCGCCCTGGGCGCAGAAGCCGCGGGCGGTCGCGCGCAGCAGGGTGACGGCCCACTCGTCGCCCGCCCCGCCGTGCCCGGCCAGCAGGTGCGCCGCGATCCGGCGCGGCGGAGCGCCCCTGCCCGCCAGGATCCGCGCCGCCGACTCGTGGGCGGCGTGGTGGGTGATGCGGGGGGTCTCCGCCTCCACCCCGGCCGCCAGCAGCGGGTGACGGAAGCGCAGCGGCTCGGCGTCGTCGATGATCGCCGCGCCGGCGAGCTCCACCGCGGCCGTCGCCCCGGTCGCGCTCCCGAGGCCGGCGAGTTCCGCGGCGGGGGCGAGGTCGGTGTCGTCGCCGAGCACGGCGAGGGCGCCCGCGAGCAGCCGCGCGTCCGGGCCGAGGCGGGCGAGCCGCCGCCGCACGGCGCGTGCCACCCCGCCCGGGGCGGCGGCCTCCACGAGGCCCACCGCGGAGGCGACCGGCGCGACGCCCCGTTCGCGCAGCTCGTCCACCAGCTCGGTGACCAGGAACGGGTTCCCTCCGGTGCGATCGCGGCAGGCGCGCGCGAACGCCGGCGCGACGGGCCCCTCGAGCGCGCCCGCGAGCATGGCGGTGACGGCGTCCGCGCTGAGCGGGGCCGGTTCCAGGCGCCCGCCGGCCGCGGCCTCCTCGACGGCGTCGAGCGCCCCCTCCGCATCGTCGGCGGTCTCGGCGCGCGCCGTCACGACCAGCGCCACGGGGAGGTCGTCGAGGCGGCGGGCCAGGTAGGCGAGCAGGCGCTGCGTCGGCCCGTCGACCCACTGCAGGTCGTCGATGCCGAGCATCAGTGGCTCTCCTGCGGCGAGGTCGGCGACGAGCCAGTGGAGCCCGTGGATCGTGGCGAGGGGGTCCCCGTCGGCGCCGCCGTCCTCACCCAGGTCGAATACGCCCGCCGCATGCCGGGCAGCCCCCTGGAACAGGGCCCGCGGGTCGGCCGCGGCCCGGACCGGCCGCTCCAGGAGTCGCCGCGCCACGCCGAACGGGAACGGCCGCTCGAGCTCGGTCCCGCGGGCCACCAGGGGGCGCACCCCGCACCGGGGGGCCATCTGCGCGGCGGCCTCCAGCAGCCGCGTCTTCCCCGATCCCGGAGGCCCGGTCAGCAGCACCGTGCGCCCCCGCCCCCCGGCCGCCGCGCCGAGCGCCGACTCGAGCGCCTCCTGCTCGCCTGCGCGCTCGAGCAGGGGGGAGGGCGTGATCGGGGGCGGCGTGCGCATGGTGACGGCTGCGGGACGCGGCCGGCCCGCGGGCGTCCGTCGAGGCTATCCCCGCGCCGCGCCGCCCGTCTAGATCACCGCGTCGCGCCGGGCCGGGTCCCGGCGGGGCGGCTCAGGCAAGGGGCAGCACGGGTCCGCCCAGGGCGATGCCGAGCGTGACGAGGCCGAGCTGATCGAGCAGGCCGAGGGCGTCGTAGCTCGCCCAGGTCTCGTGGATGCGCTCGTCGCGGAACCGGAAGACGTGCGTCCCCGACACGGTCGCCGGACTGCCGCTCGGAGCCATCCCCCAGAGCACCCCGGTGTGGGTCCCCGTCAGGGTCCACCGGGCGATCAGGGAGTCGCCGTCCGCGATCCACTCGTGGACGGCGAGGAGCGCGTCCGGCATCCCGTCGAGGACGGCGTGGACGACGCAGCGCACTCCCTCGGGGCCGCGGGGCAGCTCACCCAGGACCGGGTCGTGGTAGACGTGATCGTCGGCGAAGACCTCCTCGATGACGTCCCGGCCGGCGTTCCACGCCCGGTCCATGTGCTGCCGGTTGGCCTCGCGCAGTGGCATCAGTCGGTGGGGTCCTCGGGCTCGGGTGCGTGCGGGTCGTGCTCGCGGTAGAGCTCGGCGGCCGAGCGCAGGCCCGCGAAGAAGCGCTCGCGCGCGGCGGTGAACTCGGCCCAGTCGGGGAGCTCCAGGTTCCCGTCGGGGTCCTCGACGAGCGGCGGACGGTTGTCGAACGCGGACAGGCGGTACACGGTGCCCATGGAGGCCTCCTGCGGTCGGAGCGAGATGTGGAGCCTTTCTCCCCCGACCACGGTCCGGCGACCAGCACCCCAAGGTGTCGACCGCGCACACCCCCGCGACGGCGCCGGGAGGACGCCCTCGCTGAGGGGCGGTGGGCACCCCGCCCCCCCGATGCGGTCGCCGGACGCTCGCAGCAGACGGCCATGCCACACCATCGTCTCCGGGAGGCCCCCGGCCAATCGGTCTCCGGGATGGACTTTCGCGGCCTGCGATCGTCCGGCCGTCCGCGGCCTCCACCCACGGGATGAGGGGCCGGTCCCCCAAGGGCTAGGTCTCCCACACCATGCGTGACACGCAGGATCCGCCGTATTACCGTGCTGGGGCACGGCGGCTGTCGGAGGGTCACTGGTCTTGCCCCTGCATCCACTTTCGCGGTTCCCCCCCTCGCCCGCGGCGCGTGAAGCCTTCTGGGACGATCTGACGATCGGCAAGGGGCGATACGAGCGCGTGTACGAGCGTCGCGCCCGGGAGTTGGTCGTCCACTTCCGGCCCGGGGCCGGCGTGACGCCCGCGACGATGGATGCCTTCGCGGCCGACCATGGACTGGCTCTCTTCACGTGGGAGCAGAACCAGCCCTGGTTCCGCGCCATGCGTGCGGCGGGGCGGCTGTGGATCACGGTCCCCGTCGACGCGGAACTGCGTACGCGGGCGAACGAGATCCGTACGATCGACCCGGCGCGCATCATCCAGGTGACCCCCGTCTACGAACCCGGCGGAGGGGACTACTTCCAGGCGGCGACACCCCTGCCGGGTCAGTTGGTCGTGCGCATCGCCAGCGGAGCGGAGGGCGAGGTGATCGATGCCCTGGCCGCCCTGGGCGTCGAGCATCGGCCTGCCGCGTCGCGATTGCTCGCTCCTCGCGACAACCTGTTCGTCGTGGCCGACGATCCCGACACGGGATTCGACCTGGTACACGAGGTGCGGTCGACCCCCGGTGTCATGGAGGTCGAGTTCGACTGGGTGCGGCTGATCACGTTCCACGGTGGCTTCTCCGAGGTCCCCCCCGACGACTACTACTACGCCTCGGGTCAGCAGTGGGGGCTTCTGGCCATGAACATGGAGAAGGCCGGGAGGATCGCAGCAGGGAGAGTGGGCGTGAAGGTGACGGTGGCGGTGGTGGACTCCGGCTTCGACCTGGCCCATGAGGATCTGCCGATCGCCGCGAACGGTCGCCTCGACGCGGAAAGGCTCTGGGAGACCGACGTCGTCGACCCTGCTGTCTCTCCACAGCCCCGCTTCGGTGATGCCCTTCCGCACGGCACGGCCGTCGCCGGGCTGGTGGGCGCGACGACCGGCAACGCCATAGGCGTCGCGAGCGTCGCCGGAGACTGCGATCTGCTGCCGATACGGCTGGGACCGATGCCGAGCGCGGGCCAACTCGCGGTGGCTGTCGGGTGGGTGCTCGATCCCCACCAGGGTGGGCCTGGGCCGCTGGCTCGCGTCATCAGCATGAGCCTCACGACGCCCGCCACCTCGGGGCTCATCGACGTGATAGGTGCGGCGGCGGCGGCCGGCCTCGTGCTGTGCGCCGCCACGGGGAACACCCTCCCCCAGTTCAACGCGGATGACGTCGGCTTCCCCGCGTGGCACCGGGACGTGATCGGCGTCGGCGCCGCGGGAGAGGACTGCCGCCGCTACGCGTACGAGCCGCCGCCGCCCAACCAGCCCGGAGATGAGTACTGGGAGAGCTGCTGGGGACGAGGGCTCGATGTCGTCGCTCCCGGCGTGCGTCTCGTCACGACGGACATCTCCGATCCCGGCATGGGCTGGAACGTCGATGGCAAGGGGCGAACCGAGGAGATTCGTTGGAACGGGAAGCACTACACGCCGCCGTGGGGCGACCAGGCGCCCGGCCGGTACTTCTTCCTAATGAACGGGACGTCCGGAGCGACGCCGCATGTCGCCGGCGTCGCAGCTCTGCTGCTCGCGTTGCACCCGGCCCTCTCGGCCGGTGAGGTCCGCAACATCATCGCCCTGAGCGCCCGCAGGTACACGACCCTTGACGTCTTCGAGACGAACCCCGACTTCGCTACGGGGGCGGCGCCCTGGAATCGCCATGTGGGGCACGGATTCTGCGATTGCGGAGCGGCGCTCGAGTCCGCGACCGGGGCCATCCCGCCGGTCCCCGATTTCGCGCCCGATGTCGATCCGTGCCTCCTGCCGGACCTGGTGACCGTCGAGGGCTACCTCGGCCTGGGCCCCGGCACCACGTGGCGCGTCTTCCTCGACGAAAGCCTCGGACGCTGGGTGGAGGTGGGAGAGGAGCACATCTACGACGACCGACCCGCCGGGCCGCGCAAGCGTCGCGTGTTCGTCGCCGCCGGCGCGCCGGTGCGTCGCTTTGACGTGGACGTGAGGGAGGCGAGGGCGCCGACGGCGCTGGTCATCGCCTGAGGACGCCAGCACCTGGCGCCAGGGCGGACGGGATCGAGGGGTCCTCGAGCCGGAGATGGAACAGGCCCACGCCCGCCAGTCCGAGCATCAGAGAAGGGGTCTCCCCGGCCGGGGTGCCACAGGGCCAGGCGGCACCCGTCCGCCCGTACTCCTCCCAGGCCAGGGCGGCGACGTCCTCCGCGAGCCCGCGCGCCGCAAGGCTGCCAGTGCCGTCCCAGAGGCATTCGGCGTTGCCGGTCAGTCCGTGGCACAGTGAGAGATTGCCGGGCCGCGTGTTCAGTGCCGCGCGCACCCACCGCTCGACGCACCTTGCAGCGGCCTCCTTCCTTCGGTCCTCCTCAGGCCCCAATCGCCCAGCGGCGCTTCGCCGTGACAGCAGGACGCCAGGAGCGCCATGGCACCATGCCATCGCTGAAGTCGCGCCGACGTCTCCCAGTTCGCGCGCCGTCATCTCCCGAAGATCCGACCAGTTGCCCGTCCGGGAGTCGAAGAGGCGACCCTCATGCTCGGCTGCCCGGGCGGCGGCGGCGATCACGGGTGCGTTCGAGCCGCCTGCGTCGATCTCGAGCAGCGCGTGGACCACGCCGGCATGACCGTGCGCCATACCTGAGAGGCTGAGTCGGCATGGCCCCGCGAGAAGGCCCCGCGCGATCTCGTGAGCTCGCTCTGCATAGCGAGCGTCCTCGAGCTCGGTGGCGAGTGCGAGGAAACCGCAGATCGCACCGGCTGCGCCCGAGATCAGATCGTGTCCCGAGACGCCGGGCTCGTTGAGGGTGGCGGCGATCCGGGAGGCCGTCGCCGCCACGTCCTCATCCCCGATCACCCGTCCGGCACGGGCGGCGCAAAGAGTGATCCCGAGCGTGCCGGTGAAGAGCGAGAGGCGGCGCGCGGCCGGCACCATCTCGACAGCCCCGAGAGCATGGTGAAGCGCGCCCCGTGCCGTCCGGAGCGACGCCGGGTCTCCTGTGAGCGCGTGAAGGTATGCGAGGAAGAGCCCGACGCCTGCCGTCCCCGAGTAGAGGTCGGGTCCGAGGGCCGCGGTCGTGGCGGGGGGCGCCATCAGGGTGCCGGTCGGCGAAGGCGTGGCCCCCATCCAGGAGCAGGACCCCGCGTGCCAGACGGCGTCGTCGCAGACCCGCCGGCCGATCACGTGCGCCGTCTCGAGCGGGCCCACGGTCAGGGCGCGATCATGGCGGGGGGCGGATCGCCCGCCGCTCCCGGCCCGAGGTAGGGGCGGTCGAGGTCGAGCCCCTCGGCTCCGAAGCGCTCGTCGATGGCCCGAAGGCGTCTGTGCTCCGACAGGTCGCCCGCCCTCCACGCTCCCACGAGCGCCTCGGAGATCAGGCGGCAGCGATGGGATCCGAAGCTCTCGCCATGGCCCGGGTCCTCGGCGAACGCCAGGCCGGGCGCCAGCCGATGTGTGAGGGCGGGGACCGCGGCCTTCATGTGGGCGCCGACCCGCTCGCGGAGCAGTCTCGCCACGGCGAGGGTCGCGGCGCGGTCTTCCCGATCCGTGTAGAGGACGGCCGTATCGCAGCGCTGGAAGGCGCGAGAGTCGTTGACCGTCTTCATGCGGAAGCCGATCCCCTCGCGGTTCATGAGGTCCGAGACGGCCTCGACCAGGAGCGGACCTCCTGCCGGCCTCAGGTGCCAGTACAGGCGGTCGAGCGCCGCGGCCGTGCTGGCGTCGCCTGCGTCTCCGAGCAGCGTGTAGAAGCCCTCTGAGGCGCCGCGGCGCTCGTTGGGGATGACGAGCGCGACCGGAGCGCCCGGGGCCGTTCCCGAGCCTATGTCGATGATCTGCGAGACCCGAGCGCGGATGGAGAGGCCGTCGCGAGCGACCACGATCTCGGGAGGGTCGACCCCGACGACGGTCCAGCCCGGCTCCGCCGCCCCTCGCCCGGCGTTGGCTGCCGACAGTGCCTCGGTCGTCGCCCCCCGGGCCAGGTCGAGGCGCCAGGACAGGGGCGCTGAGGCCGGCGCCGGGCCCCCGGTCAGGTAGAAGTCCCCATAAAGCCGCGCGTGGACCTTTCGGGCGAGCCAGGACGGCTCCCCGGCGGGCGTCTCGACGGAGATGCCGACGCCTGCGAAGGTCTGACCGAGCCAGGAGTACGCGTCGTGCGACCGGAGTCGGATCGCCCCCAGGAGGCTCAGGACCGTGGCTCGGTGCACGCTCATCCAGGCGGGCAGTCGAGCCCCAGCATCTCGTCGAAGTCGGTCGGGTTCGCGAGCAGGTTGGCCGCAAGTTGTACGTGAAGCACGATGTGGGGGGTCAGCGGTGCACCCGCCTGGGTCGCCTCCTGCGCCGTCACGAGAAGGCGAGCGCCCGCGAAGCGGATCGCCCGCACGGCCACCCCATGCGTCCACTGGAGCCCGCCGCGCTCCAGGTACCCGGCCGAGAGGGCACGTCCCGCCGCGGAGACATCGCTGAGTGGACGACGGGCGTGATGATGCAGATCCGCGGGCGCAGCACCGCTCGTCGTGTCGATCGAGTACAGCCACGCGCTGAGATAGGAAGCCAGCGCGGATCCCAGGTCCCACATCGGATCCCCGCCTCGGGACTGCTCCCAATCGACGACCAGGATGCGCAGGGCGCCACCTTCGCCCGCGACGAGGATGTTGTCCCACTTGACGTCTCCGTGGACCAAGGCTGTGGCTCGCCACCCGCGTCGGAGAACGTCGAGGGCGTCGCCGAGGGCAGGGTCGCTCTGGATCGCGCGCGCGAGGTCGAGGCTTCCCGGCGTGAGCCGGCCGAGCGCCTGCACGGTCGGGCGGTGGATCGCGAGTGCCCAGTGCGCGTCGTCACGCGCCGCGAGATCGGGATCCGCCGCCGCGTGCAGGCGGCCCAGCGCCTCGCCGGTCAGGCGCGCGACCTCGATCGGGAAGCGCGCCCGTGAGGCGTGGAAGGTCTTCAGGTCGCATGCCGACCGGATGCCCTCGGCGACGAGCGTCTGGTCGACGAGGCGCCCACGGGGCACCACGTCCTCCGCGGACGTCCCCTCGAACGACGCGAGGATCGCGGCCTCCCGGGCGATGGCCGGCGCGTCGCCAGCCGTCGCTGGGCTCTTGAGGAAGTGCGACGGGCGGCGGCTGCGCTCGACTACGAGGTTCAGGTTGCGTCGCGAGACGTCCCTGACCCGGAGATCGCCCCCCACGACATCCGCAGGGTCGACGAGGCCTCGGCTCAGGAGCCACCGGACGGATCCCGCCACGGGCGGAGACCCCTGACGGCCCCCTCCTCGCCGCGCTACGGGGAGGCCGAGTAGCAGTGGTTCTTGCACTGACTGGTCTCCCAGCCGCCACCGTCTCCGCCCCCGCCCCCGTCCCACCCGGGCGGGAACCCTCCCGGCGTCCCGGGTGAGGCGAACACCATCTGCGGAGCCGCCGGGACGGGAGAGTAGTACGTCTGCGCCACGGTGCCTTCGAGCGGCCCTCGCACGATCTCGGCGTTCCCGGAGCGCATCGTGACGAGGCGCGTCTTCGTGCCCTGCCTGAGCCAGATCCGCTGAGGGTCGTCGACGCTGGTGCCGAGCTGGACGGTATGGAGGATGTCGGCCTCGGCCGGCACCTCGTAGTAGGCGGTCATCGAGTGATTCAAGTAGATCCGCCAGCTCTGATTGCCGTCGACCACGGGGCCCTTGCCGAGCCATCCCTTGATCGTGACGACATCCGGGATGTTGCAGACGTCCGCGATCGGCAGGGCACCGGTCAGTTCGATGATCAGTCCGGACTCTTTGGGCGGCATCAGGCCTCCTCTTCATGATGGTCAGTCACCGAACGCATCCCTCTCGTCCGGTGTGAGCGTCCGCGTGACGCGATCCGCTGCGAGATCGAGGACGCTGTCGAGCGATCCGCAGGTAGTGCAGTCGACGATGCGCACGGTGTCGGTGAAAGTGTTGATCGCGAGACGCGACCCGTCGGGGCTGAAGCTCGCTCGGAAGGCCGTTCGGGCGGGCGTCGGAGGCGCGAAGACGACGGCCCCCGTGGTCGGATCCCACACACGCACACCGTCGCTGGCGGCGCTGAGCACGCGCGTGCCGTCGGGGGAGAAGGACGCGGAATAGACGGTCGTCTCCTGCTTGCCGAGCACTGTCGAAATGCCGGAGTCGAGGTTCCACACGCGGATCGTCCGGTCGCCGGAACCACTGGCGAGCTGACGTCCGTCGGGGCTGAAGCCGAGGGCGAAGACGACGTCCTCGTGACCCTCCAGCTGAATCGGGTCCTCCTCGCCGACAAGGTCGCGGAGCGTGATGGCGCCGTCGACGCCCGCGCCCGCCAGCTGTGCTCCGTCTCTGCTCATCGCGAGCGCGAGGCGCGGCCCCTGGTCGCGACCGACCACACGCCCCTCGCCCGTCGTCAGGTCCCACATCCGGGTGGTCCCGTCGTCGCCGCCGGTCACGAGGCCTGTGCCGTCGGGGGTGAACGCCGCCGACCACACGGGCCCTTCGTGTCCGCGAAGGATCTTCGGCGTGGCCGGAGGCCCGTCAAGGGGGTGGACGACGACCGTGCCGGTGAAATCTCCCAGGGCGGCACTCGTGCCGCCAGGGTCGACCGCGAGGACGGAGATCGATGTTCCCGGTGGTCCCGGCGGCACGACCACCTGTGCAGCGGATCCGGGGCGCCAGATCCGCACGGAGCCATCCGAGATCCCTTCGACTATCCGACCGTTGGGAGTGAACGCCGGGTCTCCGGCTCCGACGATCGCCACGGGGCTCGTCAGCACGGCGGCCGGAAGTCCCTGGCGCCAGTCCCAGATGCGAACCGTCCCGTCGACGCCGCCGCTCACCACCCGGCCGCCCGGGAGGAAGTCCGCGCCGAGGATCTCGCCGTCGTGCCCGCGCAGGACGGCGAGGACCGACCCGGCCGCCGACCACACACGTAGCGTCCCGTCCTGGCCGGCCGTCACGAAGCGTGAACCATCGCGGCTGAAGCTGACGGTGTCGACACCGGTCAGAGCCGCCGCCTTCACGTTCCGCGTGCGTCCCTCCGTCGCGGCGCCCCAGATGGTGACCACTCCATCTGAGTCGGCGGCTGCGAGTGTGCCGTCCGGGGAGTAGGTCACGTCGAACACGATGAACTCGCCCGCCCTGCGCGCGCCCGCGCGCTCTCCCGTCTCGGTCCACAGGCGCACCACGCCATCGTCGCCGGACGAAGCGAGGCCGCCCGCGGGGGCGAAGGCCACCGTACGCGCGGCGCCCTCGGTGCCGCGGAGTACGACCGGGCGCCCGCCGGAGAGCCGCCAGAGCCGCACGGTCCCGTCGTCCCCCGCCGTGGCCAGCGCCTGGCCGTCACCGCGGAAGGCGACGCTGTTGACCCCGCCCTCGTGCCCGCGCAGGACGCGCTTCGCGTCGCCGCCGTCAGCGGACCAGAGGCGAACGGTGCCGTCCTCACCCGCGGAGGCCAGACTCGTACCATCAGGGGCCATCGCGACATCCCGGACCGGGCCGTCGTGTCCCTTGAGGACCGTCACCGAACCGTCCAGCGGATGCCAGACCTGGATCGTGCCGTCCTGTCCCGAGCTGACGATCGTGCGGCCATCGGCGGTGGCGACCACCGAAGTGACCCAGTCGGTGTGACCTCGGAAGGTCTGGCGGATAGACGATGCGAAGGTCGCCCGGCGGAGGGCCGTCTCCGCCGCGGGCGTGGGAGAGACGTCGTGCGCGCGTTGCGCCAGGAGGAGGGAGAGCTCCGGGTCCCCCGGCAGCTGCAGCTGCGCGTTCGCGGCCAGCTCACGCGACTTCGCCACGTCACGCTGGTCGGTGGCGTCGTCTCGCTGGATGAACGCGAAGGTCGCGAGCGCCGCCACGACCACCGCGACGGCGCTCAGCGCCCCACGCGCGATCGTCGTGCGGCGCCGGCGCGTCGCGCGCTCACGCTCGGCGAGTTCATCGCTTGCGGCGAGGAACTCCATCTCGGCCGGATTGAGCGCCGATCGGTCTCGCTCCTGCCAGGCCAGCAGCCGCGCTCCCCGGTAGAGGGAGCCGTCCTCGCGGCCTCCGCGCTCCCATTCCGTCGTCGCATCAGACAGGCGGCGCTCCGCCCGGAGGCGGTCGCGGTCCTCGTCGAGCCAGCCGCGCAGCTCGGGCCAGCCCCGGATGAGGGCCTCGTGGGTCACCTCGACGACGGCCCCGTCGCCCGCGGGGTCCCGGCCCACGGTGATCAGGCGCGCGGCGGTCAGCGACTCCAGAACGGCAGCGACGTCGGCCTCCTCCTCCGGCCGCGTCACCAGCTCCGCGCGCATCGCCCGGCGACGGGTGTCCTCGGTGCCCTCGCCGGGCTGGGTGAGGCGCAGCAGGATCCGCCGGGCGACGGCCTGGCGCTCGGGCGGCATCGCGCCGTAGACCTCGTTCGCCCGGCGGGCGAGCGCACCCTCCACGCCCCCCGAGGCGGCGTAGGCCTCGAGGGTCAGGGTGCGCCCGCGGCGGCGCTGCCAGAGCTCGACCAGCAGGTGCTCCAGCAGCGGCAGGGTTCCGGGCCGGCCGGCGACGTCCGTGAGGATCCTGCGGGTCAGCCCGGGCTCCAGCTCGAGGCCGGCGAGGCGGGCGGGCTCCTCGATCGCGCGGCGCAGGGCACGCGCGTCCATGGGGCCGACCATGTGCTGGTGGGTGGACACCAGCGCCCGCAGCTCGGGGTGCTCGGCCAGCCGGTGGTAGAAGTCCGCCCGCATCGAGGCGACGACCACCACGCGCCCGCCCGGGATGGTGGCCGCGTAGACCAGGTTGCCGAGGAAAGCCACCCTCTCCGCCGCATCGGTGCAGAGGGTGAACGCCTCCTCGAGCTGGTCCACGAGGACCATCAGCCGCTCGCCGTCCGGCCTGCCCTGCAGCGCCGTGGCGACGGCGACGTCGAGGGCCCGCTCGTCGGCGGCGAGGTCGGCGGCGGAGGGGGCACCGGCGCCCGGCAGCTGGGCGAGGCCGGCGGCCAGGGCGGCGAGGGGGTGCTCGCCCGGCACGACGTCGATCACGCGCCATGCCTCGCCCCCGGGAATCGCCCCGCGGCGTACCGCGGGCAGCAGGCCGGCGCGCACGAGCGAGCTCTTGCCGCTGCCCGAGGGGCCGAGGACGGCGACGAACCGCGTGCCCCGCAGGCGCTCGATCAACTGGGCGGTGTCCTGCTCACGGCCGAAGTAGAGGGCGGCGTCCTCCTCACGGAAGGCCTCGAGGCCGCGGTAGGGGCATTCGCCGCTGTCGGCGGGCAGCCCCGCCGGCACGTCGGCGCCGCGCAGCGAGCGCACCAGGTCGCCGGCCGCCAGCGCATCCGAGATCCCCGCGCGCAGGTCGACCCAGGGGTGGGTGGCGAGGTAGGCGAGACCGGGATCGGACGGGTCGGGCGCGCCGGGCAACAGCACCAGCGCGAGCCGGAACGCCCGGTCGCGCATCGCCAGCTCCCGCGCCGCCGCCAGGCCGGTCCGTGCCCAGTCGCCGAGCCCGCCGCGCCCGACGACCACGGCGCACGCCCCCGACGCGCGAACCCCCTCGGCGGTCGCCGGCGCGCCGCCGGTCGCGACCAGCGCGTGCATGCCCGACGCGGCCAGGCTCGCGGCGACCTCCTCCGCCGCCGCGCGGTCGCCCTCGGCGACCAGGAGCGCCACGTCGTAGCGCGCCGACAGCGCGGCACGGCCGAGCTCGCCGGCGGTCGCGAAGCGGTCCTCCGGCAGCTTGGCCATCGCGCGGCGCACCACCGCGTCCATCGCCGGAGGTAGCTCCCGGACGGCCGACGAGGGCGCGGGCGGCTCTGCCGCGCGGTGGGCCTCGAGCACGGCCTCCTCGTCGCCGCCGGGGAAGGGCGGGCGCCCCGTGAGGGCGTGGAAGAGGACGCAGCCCAGGGCGTAGACGTCGGTGCGCGCGTCGAGCGGGCCGCCGTCGATCTGCTCGGGGGCGAGATAGGAGAGCGTCCCCGCCCAGCCCGGATCGCGGCCACCCCGGGCGGCCCGGCCGGTCGCCGGCACGCTCAGCCCGAAGTCGGTGAGGTAGACATGCTCCTCGCCGTCCGGGTCGGCGATCAGGACGTTGGCGGGCTTGACGTCGCGATGCACCAGGCCGCGGGCGTGCGCGGCGTCGAGGGCGTCGGCGACGCGGGCGACGATGCGCGCTGCGCGTCCGGGCGGCATGCCCCCCGGATTCGCCGCGATCAGCTCCTGCAGGCTCGCGCCCTCGACGAAGCGCATCGCGATGAAGAGCTGCCCGTCGTCCTCTCCGGCCCGGTGGATCGGGATGACGTTGGGGTGCTCCAGGCGCGCAGCGGTGAGCGACTCGCGCACGAACAGCTCGCGCAGCGCCGGATCGGCCGCCCGCTCGGGCGCGATCAGCTTCAGGGCGACGGGGCGGCCGAGCTCGGTGTCGGTGGCGCGGTACACGACGCCCATGCCGCCCGTGCCGGCGAGGGAATCGATGCGGTATCCGGCGACGCTCCCGGCGTGCGTCACGACCCCGGTGGCCGGGGTGGCATGACCTTCGCCGCGGGAGGGCACTGTCCCCGCGTCTTCAGGTGTATCGGGCATCTGGACGTCCGGTTCGTCAACGTGAATCGGCGTGTGAGTCGGTTATACGCCGGTCGGCCCGTCGGGCGATATCCCCCCTAGGGTGGGCGATTCCACACCCCATCCGGCGAAACCGCGCGTGCCGATTCCGCATGCCCGCTGTACCCTCGGGGCGGGGGTGGACTGCGTGGACGTGCCCGAACCAGGCGTGTGGCCCGACGACCCGGCGTCCCGCCGGGCGGTGCGCGATGCCGGGGCCGAGGGGGGCGCCTTCCTCCTCTACCGGGCCGCAGACGGCTCCCCGCGGGTGGTCGTGCTCGGCGACGACGCGGCGCCCCGCGTCATCGGCCGCAGCGCGACGAGCGACGTGCCGATCCCCTGGGACGACCGCGTCTCGCGGACACACGCCCAGCTCACCCGCGTCGGGCACCAGTGGTCCGTGGACGACGAGGGTTTCTCGCGCAACGGCACCTTCGTCAACGAGATCCGTGTGTCGGGGCGCCGACGCCTGGCCGACCGCGACGTCGTGCGCGTCGGCCACACCATGCTCGTGTTCCGCTGTCCGCCGGAGGACGCCAGCCGACCGACGGTGCCCGAGTCGCGTCTCGCTGCGCCTCCGCCCCTCTCACCCGGGCAGCGGCGCGTGCTCGAGGTGCTCTGCCGCCCCTGCCTGGCCCCGGGGGGTCCGCACCCGCCGGCCTCCAACGAGCAGGTCGCGGCCGAGCTCCACCTGAGCGTCGACGCGGTCAAGGCGCAGCTGCGCCAGCTCTTCCGCCGGTTCGAGATCGAGGATCTCCCGCAGATTCAGAAGCGTACGGCCCTGGTACGGATCGTCCTCGCGGCCGGGATCCTGCGCTCCCCCTAGGCCATGGGTGTGCCCGTCGTCCACCTAGGGTGGGTGGCCGGGGCCGCCGCATCCGTCCGATGCTGGCGGTCGCGATGACCCAGGAGCTGCTCCTCACGCGTTACGAGCGGGGGCTGAACCTCCACGACCACCGCGACTGCGCCGAGTGCTTCGTCGAGGACGCCGTCCGCGAGTTCCTCACGGCCGCGCCCTGCGGCGACGAGGGTGCGGCGTCGCACCGCGTCCGCGGCCGCGCAGCGATCCGCCAGGACCTCGGGATGCTGATGCGCGCGGTCCCCGACATCTCGGTCGAGGTGGTCTCTGCGGGGTATGGCAGCGACCGGCGCCTGTGGACCGAGTGGCGCGTGCGCGGCACCCACGCGGCCGACTGGGGCCGCTGGCGCGCAGACGGCAGGCGCATCGAGGTGCTCGGCGTCTCGGTCTTCCGGCTGAGCAACGCGGGATTCCTCGAGGAGCGCCTCTACTGGGACTCGGCCTTCGCCCGCGGGCGACGTGAGGGCCTCCCCGGCCTGCGCCCCGAGGTCGGGGAGGCCCTCTGAGTCACGCGGCGGAGGGGACTCCCTCCCGACGCGCCGCCGCCGCCCGCGCGCGTCCGTAGGCGGCGGCGAACAGGGCGATCACGTCCTCCGCGCTCGCGGCGTCGCGCAGCGGCGCGCTGACCCAGCCCGAGTCGGGCAGCACGTGGTGCGGGCGGGCCCGGCCGGCGGCGATCAGCTCGTCGCGCACGCGCCGGGGGAACGGCAGGTCGGCGACCCCGTCGCCACCGGGCCGGGCGTGCAGGTGCCCGAGCTCCCGGCGGCCGAGGTGGAAGGCGGTCGAGCCGAAGCGCCCCTCCGAGATCGTCACCCCG
>LNEQ01000156.1 GCA_001464995.1 Actinobacteria bacterium Ga0077541 | reverse complement strand
TCGACCGGCCCCTCGCCCCCGGTCTGCTCCACGGCGACAGGCGCCGCCGCCTTCTCGACCAGTTCCGTCCGCATCGCGTCCTCCTCGGTTGGCCCCTGGGCTGTCCCTGGGCATCATGCAACCTCAAGTCAACTTGAGGTCAAGCCCCCGATTCGCGCGGCGTCGCGGGACGGAGCGGCATCGCTGCTAGCCTGCGTTCTCGCGACGCGGCGAGCGGTCTGCAAAACCGTTATTCATGGGTTCGACTCCCATCGTCGCCTCTTTCTGTCCCGGCCCTCTCCGCCCGGCGGGCGGCCCGGAGCATCCGTCCGAGCGAGATCGTGACTCGCAGCGGTCACCGATCGGCCACGGGGGAGGAGCCCGCCGGCGTCTGCGGAAGCAGGACGGCGCGGCGGCCGGGTCGCGGCTGAACCGTCCCGCGCCAGGTTTTCGACACGGACGGGGTATGTATCGTCTCCACGAACCCGGAGGTTCCTGCGAAGTGAGTAGTCGGCGCATCATCGGACGGCGGGGTGCGCTCGCGCTCGCGGCCGGCGCCGCGGCGCTGGGGATCGTCTCCACTGCCTCGGCGGTGCCGGCGATCTCGGGTGCCGACACCGACGTCTGGAACGCCGCCGATCCCGACCCGACCTACACGATCACGGCCGCCTCGCCGCGGCTGCGCGTCTACTGGCAGGTTCCGGGCATCGCCTTCGACGACGGCCGGTCGCCGGTGCGCGTGCGGCTCGACGATCTCCCCGACGGGACCTACCGTCTGATCGCGCGGGAGGGGCTGATCTTCAACCCGGTGACCGCCGAGCGGACGTTCCGTGTGGACATGACGCCTCCGACGATCGCGCTCACGCGGCCGTCGCCGGGA
>LNEQ01000155.1 GCA_001464995.1 Actinobacteria bacterium Ga0077541 | reverse complement strand
TTCACCTTCACGGTCCGCGCGCGGGACGATGCCGGCAACGAGACGGTCCGCCAGGCGCGCTACGAGGTCATGGCCGGCCCCGTCACCGTGCTCTCGCCGCCCGTCGCCGTGACGCCTCCAACGGCCGTCGCGGCGCCCGCGGTGCGCCGGGTCAGCCGCCCGCGGACCCTCAACGCCCGGCGCCTGACCCCGCGCGCCGGCACCCGCGTGTCGTCGCGACGGCCGGTGCTGCGCTGGAGGGCGCACTCACGGGCGCGGCTGTACAACGTCCAGGTCTTCCGCCTGCGCGGGACGACGGCGACGAAGGTGCTCTCGGCCTTCCCGCGCACGACCCGGCTGCGGGTGCCGGCGACGCGTCTCGCGCCGGGCGGCCGCTACGTCTGGCGGGTCTGGCCGTATCTGGCCAAGGGCTACCCGGATCGGCCCCTCGGCCTCAGCTACTTCGACGTGCGCCGCACGCGGTAGCGCCCCGCACGGCGTCGCCGGGGCTACCGCTCGACCAGCTCCGCGAGGTGGACCAGGTCGCCGGCCACCAGGTCGTAGTCGCCGGCGGGGTCGAGATCGGTCATCTGGCCGGGCCCGTGCTCGGCCGGCCGCGGGACGAACGCCGTGCGCAGGCCGCAGGCGGCGGCGGCCGCCAGGTCGTCGTTGTGGGCGGCGACCATCATCACCTCGTGCGGCGCCAGGCCGATCGCCGCGACGTTGCGCAGATACGACTCGGGGAGCGGCTTGTAGGCCCGCGCGGTCTCCGAGCCGAGGATCACGTCCCAGGGCAGCCCGGCCCGCTTGGCCATGTTCAGCAGCAGCGCGATGTGGCCGTTCGAGTGCGGGGCGATGACCGCCCGCGCCTTCATGCGGGCGAGGCCGGCGACCGTGTCGGGCCACGGGTCGAGGCGGTGCCAGGCGCGCGTCAGCGCGTCGCGGTCCGCCGCCGGGATGCCCGCGAGCGCCGTCCCGGCGAGGACCCCGTCGAGCGACTCGCGGTGCAGCACGTCGAGCGTCACCCAGGGGCGCGATCCGTCGCGCACCGTCTGCATCTGCGGCTGGTACTCGGCCCGCCAGGCATCGGCGATCGCGTGGGCATCGACCGACGCCCCGTGCCGCGCCGCCATCGCCGCGACGTCCCGCGCCACTCCGGAGCGCCAGTCCACGCACGTCCCGAAGACGTCGAAGAACAGCGCGCGCGGCGGGCTCACCTCGCGTTCCCGCGCCGCCGGGCCGCCCTCGCCGCGGGGCGCGTCCTACCCGGCGAGCGTGGCGTTGCGCGAGTCGGCGGCGGCCGCGACCGCGCGCTCGACGGCGTTGACGTCGCGGACCGCGCCCGTGTCGGCCGACGTCGCCATCGCGGCGTAGGCGCGCAGGGCGGGGGACACGACGCGGTCGCGCGCCGCCGGGACGTAGCCGCCGCCCGACTCGAGGCGCTCGCGGCGCTCGGCCAGCACGTCGTCGGCGACGTCGAGGGTGATCGTGCGGTTCGGGATGTCGATCACGATCGGGTCACCGTCCTCGACCAGGGCGATGGTGCCGCCCGACGCCGCCTCGGGCGACACGTGCCCGATCGACAGACCCGAGGTGCCTCCGGAGAAGCGCCCGTCGGTGATCAGCGCGCACGCCTTCCCGAGGCCGCGGCCCTTGAGGTAGGAGGTGGGGTAGAGCATCTCCTGCATCCCCGGGCCGCCGCGCGGGCCCTCGTAGCGGATCACCACGACGTCCCCCTCGGCGACCCGCCCGCCGAGGATCGCGCGCACCGCGTCGTCCTGCGACTCGACGACGACCGCCGGTCCGGTGAAGGTGAGGATCGACTCGTCCACGCCGGCGGTCTTCACGACGCAGCCGCGAACGGCGAGGTTGCCATAGAGGATCGCCAGGCCGCCGTCGGTCGAGTGGGCGTGGGCGACGTCGCGGATGCAGCCCTCGGCCGCGTCGGTGTCGAGCGTGTCCCAGCGCTCGGACTGCGAGAACGCCGTGGCTGAGCGGCGGCAGCCGGGGGCGGCGTGGAAGACCTCGATCGCCTCGTCGGAGGCGCGTCCGCTGCGGATGTCCCACACCGGGATCCACTCATCGACCGTCCGCGAATGGACCGTCGTGACGTCGTCGTTGAAGAGGCCGGCCCGCCGCAGCTCGCCGAGGATGGCGGGGATGCCGCCCGCGCGGTGGACGTCCTCCATCAGGTAGGTCCCGTTGGGGGCGACCTTGGTCAGGCACGGGACGCGCCGCGAGAGCGCGTCGATGTCCTTCATGGTGAAGTCGAGCTCGGCCTCCTGGGCGGCGGCCAGGATGTGCAGCACGGTGTTCGTGGAGCCGCCCATCGCCACGTCGAGCGTCATCGCGTTCTCGAACGCGGCGCGGGATGCGACCGCGCGGGGGAGCACCGAGGCGTCATCCTCGTCGTAGTAGCGGCGGGTGATGTCGACGACGCAGCGGCCTGCGGCCTCGTAGAGCTCCTTGCGCGCGGTGTGCGTCGCCAGGATCGAGCCGTTGCCGGGCAGCGCCAGGCCGAGCGCCTCGGTGAGGCAGTTCATGGAGTTGGCGGTGAACATGCCCGAGCACGAGCCGCAGGTGGGGCAGGCGCTCTCCTCGATGATCGCGATGTCCTCGTCGGAGACCTCGTCGGCGACGGCGTCGGCGATCGCGCTGATGAGGTTCACGCGCGTGCGCACCGTTCCGTCCACCAGCACCGCGGTGCCGCCCTCCATCGGGCCGCCCGACACGAACACCGTGGGGATGTCCAGGCGCAGCGCCGCGTTCAGCATCCCCGGCGTGATCTTGTCGCAGTTGGAGATGCAGATCAGCGCGTCGGCGCAGTGCGCGTTGACCATGTACTCGACGCTGTCGGCGATCAGGTCGCGCGAGGGGAGCGAATAGAGCATGCCGCCGTGGCCCATCGCGATGCCGTCGTCCACGGCGATCGTGTTGAACTCCCTCGGGATGCCCCCGGCCGCGATGATCGCGTCCGCGACGATCTCACCCACCGGCTTCAGGTGCGTGTGCCCGGGGACGAACTGGGTGTACGAGTTGGAGACCGCGATGATCGGCTTCTTGCCGAGGTCGTCCTTCTCGACGCCGGCCGCGCGCAGCAGGGCGCGGGCGCCGGCCATGTTGCGGCCGTGGGTGACGGTGCGGGATCGCAATGGAGGCATGTCCCGAAGGCTACCGTCCGGCGGCCCCGCGCCGCGAGGGCCCTGTCAGGCGCCGCCCGCGGCCGACGTGGCTCCCTCGCGCCGGGCCACCTCGGCGCGCACCGCCGGGGCGACCTCGGTCGCGTAGAGCTCGATGGAGCGCATGACGGCGTCATGGCGCATGGTGCCGACGCTCATCTGCATCAGGAAGCGGCGGTTCCCGAAGACCCGGTGGATCGCCAGGATCTTCTCGGCCACCTCGGCGGGGTCGCCCACGGCGAGCGCGCCGAGGGGCGAGCGCATCACCTCGTACTGCTCCTCGGTCATCGGGCTCCAGCCGCGCTCGCGCCCGAGCTGCGTCATGATGTGGGCGAAGGGCGGGTAGAACTCGGCCGCGGCGCGCTCGGAGGTGTCGGCCACGTAGCCGTGGATGTTGATCCCGATCGGGATGTCGCCGGTGTGCCCGGCCTCGCGGGCCGCCTCGCGGTGGAGGTCGGCCAGCGGGCGGAAGCGCGCCGGGGCGCCGCCGATGATCGCGATGGCCAGGGGCAGCCCGAGGGCCCCCGCCCGCACCACCGACGCGGGCGTCCCGCCGACGGCGATCCATACCGGCAGCGGGTCCTGCTCCGGGCGCGGGTAGACGCCGCGGTCGTCGATGTCGGGGTGGTGCCGCCCGCGCCAGGTGATCCGCTCCGACTCCCGCAGGGCCAGCAGCAGCTCGAGCTTCTCGGCGAAGAGCTCGTCGTAGTGGGCGAGGTCGTAGCCGAACAGCGGGAACGACTCGATGAACGACCCGCGCCCGGCCATGATCTCGGCCCGCCCGCCCGACAGCAGGTCGAGGGTGGCGAAGTCCTGGAACACCCGCACCGGGTCGTCCGAGCTGAGCACCGTCACGGCGCTCGTGAGGCGGATCCGCCGGGTGCGCGCGGCGGCCGCGGCGAGCACGACCGCCGGCGCCGACACCGCGTACTCGGGCCGGTGGTGCTCGCCGACCCCGAACACGTCGAGGCCGAGCTCGTCGGCGAGCGCGATCTCGTCCATGAGGTCGCGCAGGCGCTCGCCCGGGCCGATCGTCCGCCCGGTCGCGGGGTCGGGGGTCCGCTCGGCGAACGTGTAGACGCCGAGCTCGATCAGCCCCGCGGCTCCTCACGCCCGCAGCGCGGGCACTTCCAGGTGTCGACGTAGCCCTCCTGCGGGACGGCCTTGGCGTCCTCGATGCGGTGCCGCAGCATCTGGCGGCGCGACGGGAAGGTGCGCGTGCCGCAGCGCTCGCAGGCGGGCGGCTCGGTGGTGGTCTCGGTCTCGGTCATGGGCGGACCTTATCCGAGGTGCCGCCGCGGGCGTCCGTCAGAGGACGAGCCGCCCGTGGAGGTGCTCCAGCATCGCCTCGGGGTCGTCGCAGACGCCCGTGTGGACGGCCGAGGTCTGGAGAGCGGTGCTCGACGGCGCGACGAGCTGGTGGAATCGCTGGGGGAAGGGCAGGCGCGCGATCGGCCCCGCCGAGGGTTCGCCCGCGGCGATCCGCATCATGCCGTCGAGCTGGGCGCGCAGGGGCGCCGGATCGGTGTCGGGCGACAGCGCCCGCAGGCGCGCCTCGTCGAGCGCCACGCGCATCCCGAGGAAGTCGCGCGTGCGGGCGTGGAGCACCACGCCGACGTTCAGGCACTCGCCCCGCTCGATGCGCGGCACGACGCGCACGATCGCGTACTGGAACGGGCTACGCGGTGCGGGCGGCATCGGCCTCCTCCACGAACGCGGCCGACTCCAGGCGGCGCGTGAGGTGGGTCGCGTAGGCGCGCCGGCGCTCGTCGGCCGTCGCCTCGGTGCCGGTGAGCCACGCGTCCGGGATCAGCGCGGCGATCTCGTCGATCACCCCGCCGGCGAGCCGCGGCGCGAGCCGCGCGTGCGCCTCGGCGACGGGCCCTGCGAGGGGGAGCAGCACGTGGTCGGCGCCGGCCGGGAAGGGCCGGCTCCACGCGTCGGCGAGCAGGGGGTCGCCGTGGTGGGCGTAGAGCGCGGCGCCGTGGTCGATCAGCCAGAGGCGCTCGTGCCACACCAGCAGGTTGGGGTTGCGCGCCGAGCGGTCGACGTTGGTCAGCAGGGCGTCGAACCAGACGATGTCGGCCGCCAGCGCCGGGTCGACCTCCCGGCCGGCCGCCGGGTCGTAGGCCAGCGATCCCGGCAGGTAGTCGAGGCCGAGGTTGAGACCCGGGCTCGCGCGCAGCAGGTCCTGGATCTCGCGGTCCGGCTCGGCCTGGCCGAGGGCGGGATCGAGCATCACGAAGGCGATCACGGGCACCGGCAGGCCGAGCGCCCGCCCGATCTCGCCGGCCACGAGCTCGGCGATCAGTGATCGCGGGCCCTGCCCGGCCCCGTGGAACTTGAGGACGTAGAGGCCGTCGTCGTCGGCCTCGATCAGCGCCGGCAGCGAGCCGCCCTCGCGCAGGGGCGCGACGTACCGCGTCGCCTCGACGGTCGGGGGGACGTCCACGGGCCGAGCCTACCCGCTGCGCCCGCGGCCCCCGCGGGGCGCCGGCGTCCGGCCCGGGCTAGTGGAGCGTCCACCAACGTCGCTGGTGTTCTGGCCGCGAAAATCCCGCCGCATAGCTGAGGCTATGCGTTCGACCGAGGACGCAGCATCCGCGATGATTTGCAGCGAGCCAGAACCCGGCGAAGGTTGGTTGACGCTCCACTAGGGTCGCGGTGATGATGCGGATCGTGATCGTGGGCGGCGGCATGGTCGGGCTGACGCTGGCCCGGCTGCTCCGCGACCGGGGCCACGCGCCGGTGCTGCTGGAGCGCCGGCCTCCCGGGGCGCACCAGGCGCGGCCGTTCATGCTCGGCTTCCAGGGCTTCCCCGCGCTCGAGGAGCTGGGGCTGCTGGAGCGGGTGCGGGGCGCGGGATGGGACATCGCCCCCGGCGCCGACGGCACCCCGGTGGCGATCTGCGTGAAGGTCGGGCACCTGCTCGACGCGCTCGCCGAGGGTGTGCCGGTGCGACACGGCGAGAGCGTCACGGGGCTCCTTCAGGAGGGCGACCGGGTCACGGGTGTCGCGCTCGAGGGCCCCGGCGGCGTCTCCCGGCTGGAGGCCGACCTGGTGGTCGCCTGCGACGGCGTGGGCTCGCGGGTGCGGGCGATGGCGGGCCTCGAGGCCGAGGTCTCGGCGCTCTCCGACGCGACGCTCACCTTCATGAGTCCGTCGGTGATCGACCGCTCGTTCTCGATGCGCTATCTCTCCGACGGCGGCCAGATGGGCCTGCTGGGCTGGCCGGAGGGTTCGGCCGGCTGGCGCACCATCGACCGGGTCGGGCGCGACGCTGCGCTCGCGCCGGGGGTCGAGGCCTTCCGCAGATCGTTCGCTCAGCTCATGCCCGAAGCCGAGGGCGCCCTCGCCGGGGTGACCTCCACCGACCAGCTCCTCTACCAGGAGCCCGCCGTGCTGCGCGCCGACACCTGGTGGCGGCCGGGCGTCGTGCTGATCGGCGATGCCGCCCACTTCTTCGGGCCCGAGACCGGGGTCGGCGCCGCCCTCGGGCTGGGGGACGCCCACGCCCTGGCGCTGGCGATCGCCCAGAGCCCCGACGACCCCGATGCGGCCTGCGCCGTCTACGAGGCCTGGCGCGCCCCCGTGATCCGCCCCTACGAGGCCGCCGACCCCGCCGCCGGCCGCATGGCCCTGCCGAACACCGACCGCCCACCCGAGGAGCGCTGGCCACCCGCCTGAGCGCCCGCTCAGCGCCCGCCCATGGAGAAGGTGGCGGCGGTGATGTCCTCGCCGGTGCGCTCCAGCCGGCGGCGCTCGACGCGCTGCGCCCACGGCTCGGTGAGCACCGGCCAGCGGGCCAGGGCGTCGGCGTGGCGCATGTACCAGAGCAGCTCGGCCCGGGCGCGGCTGCGGGCGCCGTCGCCGGCGGGGGAGGGCGCGGGTGCGGGCGGCGACGGCGTCGACATTGTGAGGAATCTTGCCCACCGGGTCGGCCTGCGGATAACATCGCCCGACGTCCGCGTGCCGGGGCCACCCGCCCTGCCGCGGCCGCACATGGGGGCGAGACCGTGCATCGACGCTGGGTCCCACGCGGGCCGGGGGTCCCTCGCGGCTCGCGACGCGAGCGGGAGGCGAACTTGGCACGAAAGAGCGTGGTCATCCGGCTTGCCGGGGAGTCCGGGGAGGGGGTCATCTCCTCGGGGGACATCCTCACCCAGGCGGCGGCGCGCGGCGGGTACTGGACCCAGACGTTCCGCACCTACCCGGCCGAGATCAAGGGCGGCCCGTGCATGTACCAGGTGCGCATGGGCGAGGACCAGATCTACAGCCACGGCAAGTGGGTGGACCTGCTGGTCTGCTTCAACCAGGAGGCGTGGGACCTGCACTGGGACTCCCTGGCCTCCGACGGCGTGATCCTCTACGACGAGACCGCCGTGGAGATCCCCGACGAGTACGCCCCGCGTGCCCGCCCGGTGCGCATGGAGAAGCTCGCCAAGGAGATCGGCGGCTCGCTGCGCGCCAAGAACATGGTGGCCGTCGGTGCCGTCTCGGGGGTCATCTCCTTCGACACGACCCCGATCGAGGAGCTGGTGCTCCGCCGGTACGCCCACAAGCAGGGCGTCGCCGACGCCAACATCGCGGCGCTGCGCGCCGGCGGTGACGAGAGCGGCGACCTGAAGGGCTCGCTCGAGATCACCAAGGCCGTCGAGGTGGAGGCGGACCGCATCCTCCTGTCGGGCAACCAGGCGATCGCCGCCGGTGCCGTCGCGGCCGGCCTCGAGTTCTTCGCCGGCTACCCGATCACCCCGGCCTCCGACATCCTCGAGTGGCTGTCGGCCAAGCTGCCCCAGGTGGGCGGCATCACGATCCAGTGCGAGGACGAGATCGCCTCGATCTCGGCCGTGCTCGGCGCCAGCTACGCCGGCGCCAAGTCGATGACCGCCACCTCCGGCCCCGGCCTGTCGCTGATGACCGAGATGCTCGGCTACTCGGGCACCGCCGAGATCCCGTGCGTCGTCATCGACGCCCAGCGCGGCGGCCCGTCCACCGGCCTGCCGACCAAGACCGAGCAGTCCGACCTGCAGCACGCCCTCTACGGCGGCCACGGCGAGGCCCCCCGCGTCGTGATCGCGCCGATCACCGTCGAGGACTGCTTCTGGGCGACGATCGACGCCTTCAACTACTCCGAGCGCTACCAGGTGCCGGTGATCCTGCTCACCGACCAGGGCCTGGCGACGCGGATGGAGGTCATCCACAAGCCGGACACCAGCGACCTGGAGCTGTGGGAGCGCAAGACGGCGGCCTCGGTCGGCGACGGCGAGTACAAGCGCTACGAGCTGACCCAGGACTCCATCTCCCCGATGGGCATCCCGGGCGAGCTGAACGGCCGCTACGTCTCCACCGGCATCGAGCACGACGAGCTCGGCCACCCGGCCTACACGCCCGAGAACCACGTGGCGATGCAGACCAAGCGCTGGGCCAAGCTCGACCCGCTCAAGACCGACCTCGTGCGCCACGAGCTCTATGGCGACGAGCAGCCCGAGATCGCGCTGATCGGCTTCGGCTCGACCTACGGGGCCGTCCGCGAGGCCGTCGCCCTGGCGAAGGCCGAGGGCGCCTCGGTCGGCGCGTTCTACCCGCGTGTGCTCGGCCCGTTCCCGGCCGACCAGGTGGCGCACTTCACGGCCAACGCGAAGCGCATCGTGATCCCCGAGGTCAACTTCACCGGTCAGCTCGCGCGCCTCGTGCGCGGCGAGTGCGGCCTGCAGGTCGAGAGCCACGCCAAGTGCGACGGCCTTCCGTTCACCGCCGACGACGTCCTCGACGTCATCATGGAAAGGGTCCCCAGTTGAGCACCGCTCCCGCCGCCAAGCGCAAGCCCACCGACTACAAGTCGGACCTGAAGCCGATCTGGTGCCCGGGTTGCGGTGACTTCGGCGTCCTCGCCTCGCTCTACCGGGCGTTCGCCGAGCTCGACCTCGACCCCGCCAAGACCGTCGTCGTCTCCGGCATCGGCTGCTCCAGCCGCCTGCCGGGCTTCGTATCGACCTACGGCTTCCACAGCCTGCACGGGCGCCCGCTGCCCGTCGCGATGGGCGTCAAGCTGGCCAACCCCGACCTCAACGTCATCGCCGTCGGCGGTGACGGCGACGGGTTCGCCATCGGCGCGGGCCACTTCCCGCACGCCGCCCGCCGCAACATCGACATCACCTACCTGGTGATGGACAACGAGATCTACGGCCTCACCAAGGGTCAGGTCTCACCGACGTCGCTCACCGATCAGAAGGCGCCCTCGACCCCGTGGGGCAACCTGGAGACGCCGCTCAACACGCTGGCGTTCGCGGTCGCCTCGGGCGCCTCGTTCGTGGCCCGCGGCGCGTCGTTCAACACCAAGCTCCTCACCGAGCTGATCGTGCAGGCGATGGAGCACAAGGGCTTCAGCTACATCGACGCGATGTCGCCCTGCGTGGTGTTCAACAACCACCAGGAGGAGTGGAAGGAGCTCGTCACCGACGTCTCCCCCGACCACGACGCCGCCGACAAGGTCGCAGCCTTCGACCTCGCCCTGAAGGGCGGGTTCAAGCTCGGCATCCTCTACCGCGAGCAGCGGGCGACCCTGAACGACAAGTACAAGGCGCTCGTCGAGGCGGCCAAGGACAGTAACGTCGAGCAGATGCTCGAGGCCTTCAACGCCCGCAAGGGCGCGGCGATCGGCAAGCCGACCGTCTGAGCACGGCCGGAGCACGGGGAGGGCCGCCGGGCGACCGGGCGGCCCTCCCCGTCCCTAGACGGAGCGGGCCAGGTCGATCGCGAAGGGGATCGCGAAGAGCGCGACGCCCAGCAGGCAGGCGCCGATCATCTCCAGCCGCCGCGGCTGCCGGGTCTGCGTGCGGTCGTCCACCTGGTCTCCTCGTCGTGCGATGCCGGCGATGGCGCCGGCATCGGCAGGATGGTGCCGGAGCATGAGCGCCCGGGTCGCCGGCGGGTTTCGACGCGGCCCCCGTGGGCCCTGTCGCGGCCCCCGGACCGCTACTCCGGGATGCGGGTGACGGTGACCGTCCCCGAGTGCGCCCACCCCTGGGGGCCACCCTGGAGGCCGCCCTCGATCGTCTGCTGGCCCCCGTCGACGGGGAGCTCGAACGTCGTCGGGCTCGGCGCGATCAGGATGGGGCCGACGGTGCCGGGCACAGGCACCGGCGGCGTCCCCGGGCAGGTGATCGTCGCGGTCCCGCGGGGCGGGCCGCCCGAGGCCTCAGGGTTCCAGACGACGCGCAGTCGCCCCGCCGCGGTGACCTCGAGCACGACCGACCACGACCCCGGCTGACCCACGGGGCTCGACAGGGCGCATTCGTTCGACGGGATGAACGAGAGGTTCTCGTAGCCGAGCGGCCCGGTGCCGGTGAAGCGCGTCGGAGGCGCCCCACCGGCCGATCGTGTGCCGGTCGCCGTGAGGACGGCCGAGACCGTTCCCGAGGCGATGTGGCTGACGAAGGTGGAGTCGGTCCTCAGGCTGAGCGCGACGTCGTAGCGCCCGCTGCAGATCTGCGTCAGGAGGCGATCGGCGATCTGCCCGGGCGCCTCGCGCAGGATCCCCGTCGCGCCGCGCGCGGTCCCCTGATCGCCGCCCACCACCGAGCCCGTCGCCGCGTCGACGAGCTGGATGCTCCAGGTGATCGAGTCGGCCGTCGTGCTCACCGAGCCGCGCACGATCAGCGTCTCGCGGATGGGGCGCGGGGTGATGCGGCTTCCGGGCGCGATGAAGCCGCTGTTCTGGAGGGCGATCTCCCGGGCGATGAGGTCGTCGCGGATGCCCTCCTTCTGCTGGATCCTGCACCGCTCGTCCCCGTCGCCCAGGTCGGTGATCAGCATCTCGGAGAGGCCGCGGCCGAGGCCGCCCGCCGCGCCCGATCCCGCGAACTGGCGCACGATCACCGTCGGGAGGGGCGAGGCGTGGGCGACGGCCCGCGTCTCCGCCGGCCGCCTGATACGCCCGACGGCGGGGCGCGGCGCCCGCGTCCGCTTCAGGGAGGTCCGGACACCGACGCGCCCCTTCGCGCGGGCCCGCACCGGCGCGGAGATCGCCTGGGTCACCCTCCCATTCGTGCGGACCACCGACGTGAGGGCGGAGTATGTGCCGGCCGGGATGCCGCGCGCCGACCATGCGCCGCGCGCCGATGCGGCGTCGGTCGCGACGATCTCGAGCGTCCTCAGGTCGACGACGCGCACCAGCGCGACCCCGGTCCGCGGCCCGGGGAGGGGGCCGCCGACGACCGTACCCGCGAGGGTCGCGGCGCCCGCGGAGGGAGCGAGCACGGCCAGCATCGCGGCGGCGAGGAGGAGTGCGCCTCGCCGCCGCCGGGTCACGTTCCGCTCACCCGTCCGTCGGCGGCGCGGGCGGCCTCGGCCATCTCGGCGCGCGCGCCGGCGATCCGGTGGCCGAGCTCGGCGTCCGCCAGCGCCAGGATCTGCGCCGCGAGCAGCCCGGCGTTGCGCCCCCCGTCGATCGCCACCGTCGCCACCGGCACGCCCTTCGGCATCTGCACGATGGACAGCAGGGAGTCGAGGCCCTGGAGCGATGAGCTGCGCACCGGGACCCCGATGACGGGCAGCGTCGTCACCGCGGCGAGCATTCCGGGCAGGTGGGCGGCGCCGCCGGCGCCCGCGACGATGACGCGCAGCCCCCGGTCCGCCGCCTCACCGCCGTAGGCGATCATGTCGTGCGGCGTGCGGTGGGCCGAGACCACGCGCACCTCGTGCGCCACGCCGAGCTCGGTGAGCGCGTCGGCCGCGCCCTGCATCACGGGCAGGTCGCTGTCGCTGCCCATCACGATGCCCACCAGCGGCAGCGGCTGCGAGGTGCTCACAGCGCCACCGCCGCCGCGGCGCGCCGGGCGATCGCGAGCGCCGTCGCGGGGTCGCCGGCGAGCGCCGTGACGTGGCCCATCTTGCGCCCCGGCCTCACCTCGGCCTTGTCGTAGAGGTGCAGGTGGGCGCCCTCCACCGCCAGCGCGGCCGCGGTGTCGGGGCGCGCGGGCCCGGCCGCGCTGCCGAGCAGGTTGACCATCGCCGCGGCGGGGGAGCGCATGCGGACGTCGCCGAGGGGCATGTCGAGCACCCCCCGCAGGTGGTTCTCGAACTGCGAGGTCTCGCAGGCCTCGATCGTGAAGTGCCCGGAGTTGTGGGGGCGGGGGGCGAGCTCGTTCACCAGGACCTCTCCGGCGGGGGACAGGAACATCTCGACGCCGGTGACACCGGCGCCCCGGGCGGCGCGCGCGGCCGCCAGCGACACCTCGCGGGCGCGTGCCCGGGCGTCGGGCGCGATCGGGGCGGGCGCCACGACCTCGTGGCAGACGTGGTCGCGCTGCACGGTCTCGACCACCGGGTAGCACGCCTCGGCGCCGCTCGGCGCGCGCGCCACCATCGCCGCAAGCTCCTTCTCGAACCCCACCATCGCCTCCACCAGCACCCCCTCGCCGGCGTCGAGGCGCGCCATCGCGGCCCGGGCCTCGTCCTCGTCGGCGCAGGTGGCGTTGCCGTAGCCGTCGTAGCCGAGCCGCCGCGCCTTCAGCATCAGGGGCCAGCCGAGGTCGCGCCCGGCGGCGGCCAGCTCGCGCGGCTTCTCCACCACCAGGAACGACGCCGTCGGCAGCCCGGCGCCGCGCAGCAGCTCCTTCTGGAGCGCCTTGTCCTGCACCTGGCCGAGGGACGACGGATCGGGCCGCACCGGCGTCCCGGCGGCCTGCACCGACGCCAGCGCCGCGGCATCGACGAACTCGTTCTCCAGCGTGACCACGCCGACGCGGGCGCCCAGCGCGCGCACCGCCTCCGCGTCGCGCCAGTCGCCCTCCACGAGGCCGGCGGCCATGGGCGCGGCGGGCTCTCCGGGCGACCCCAGCACGGCGACGCGGATGCCGAGCGGCCAGGCCGCCAGGCAGGTCATGCGCGCCAGCTGGCCCGCCCCCGCGATGCCCACGTCGAAGGTGCGCGAGCCGGCGGGCCCTGCCCCGTGGGTCGCGTCGGGCGGAGTGATCGCGGACACGACGGCACCGTACACGGGCGCGCTCCCAAATCCCGAACATCCCTCACACGAGGGGCTCACGCCCGGGGCGGAACGCGTCGATAGGGTCGGAGTCGATGCTCGTGCCCGTCGCCATACCGCCGCACGCGGTCGCGCCCCCTCCGGCGCGCGTCCTGGTGTTCGCCGACGAGTTCTTCTTCAACGCCAGCCGCCGGGCGCTGCCCGCCGGCCGGCTGCG
>LNEQ01000154.1 GCA_001464995.1 Actinobacteria bacterium Ga0077541 | reverse complement strand
GTGGGCGAGCAGTCGCAGGCCTCGAACAGGAACCACTTCAGCAGGTCGTTGCCGAACGGGGTGTGGACCACCTCGGGGTGGAACTGGACCCCGTACATCCGCCGCTGCGGGTTCTCCATCGCGGCGACCGGCGACGACGCGGTCTCGGCGGTCACCGTGAAGCCCTCGGGCGCGCGCGACACGGCGTCGCGGTGGCTCATCCAGCACTGATCGGCCGGGAGCGCGTGGAACATGCCCTCCCGCGAGCGGACCGTGATCGGCGTCTTGCCGTACTCGCCGGCGCCCGTGCGCGCGACCTCGCCGCCGAGGGCGAGGGTCATCGCCTGCTGTCCGTAGCAGATGCCGAGCACCGGGATGCCGAGCTCCAGCAGGCGCGGGTCGAGCGACGGGGCCCCGGGCGCGTAGACCGATGCCGGGCCGCCTGAGAGCACCAGCCCCGAGGGGTGGAGCGCCAGGATCTCCTCGGGCGGCGCGTCGTGCGGCACCACGGCCGAGAAGACCCGGCACTCGCGGATGCGCCGCGCGATCAGCTGGCTGTACTGGGCCCCGAAGTCCACCACCAGCACCCCGCCCGGCACGGCGGCGGCGAGAGCGGGATCGAGCGCGGGATGTGCGGGGGCGGCCAGGCCGTCAGGTTACCGGAGCGGGCCGGACGCCCCGAGCGGGCCCCTACTCTCCGGCCTCCTCGCGGTGGCCGCCATCGGGGAGGGCGACCGCGCTCGGCTGGAGGGCCGCGCGGCGGCCGGTGGCCTCCAGCGCCCCCGCGAGCGATTCGAGGGCCTTCGGCTCGCCGTGGATCAGCCGCACCTCGGCGGGCCCGGAGGGGGCCACCCAGTCGAGGAGCTCGGTGCGGTCGGCGTGCGCCGACAGTCCGCCGATCGTGACCACCCGCGCCCGCATCTCGACCTCGCGCCCCATGATGCGGACCCTGCGGTCACCGTCGATGAGCCGCCGCCCGAGGCCTCCCGAGGGCTGGTAGCCCACGATCATCACCGTCGTGCTCGGCTCGTGGCCGTGGGCCATGAGGTGATGGAGGATGCGCCCGCCCGAGAGCATCCCGGAGCCGGCGATGATCATCGCCGGCTCGCGCGAGGCGTTGATCGCCTTCGACTCGTCGACCGAGCGCGTGAAGCGCAGGTGCTTGGGTTGGAAGGGGTCGCGCCCCGTCGCCCGCAGCAGGCGCAGCTCCTCCGACAGCTCCTCGGGGAAGCGGTCGTAGACGTCCTCCACCTTCGTCGCCAGCGGGGAGTCGACGTACACCGGCATCGGCGCGATGTCGTGGTCGCGCTCGAGGTGGGCGACGGTGTAGAGCACCTCCTGGGTGCGCTCGAGGGCGAAGGAGGGGACGAGGATCTTGCCGCCGCGCTCCTGGGCGTCGCGCAGGACCCGGGCGAACTCCTCGATCGTCCCGGCGTAGGGCCGGTGGTCGCGGTCGCCGTAGGTGCCCTCCATGAAGACGACGTCGGCCTCGGGGCAGGGCGTCGGGTCGGGCATGATCTCCTTGCCCGCGTTGCCGACATCGCCGCTGAACACGAGGCGCCGGCCGCCGTGCTCCACGAGGAAGCTCGCCGAGCCGGGGATGTGCCCGGCCACCTGGGGCGTCACGCGGAAGCCGGCGACATCGACGGGGGTGCCGTAGGCGACCGGGACCATCCGCTCGAGGGTGCGGCGCACGTCGTCCTCGACGTAGATCGGCTCGTCGGCGCGGCGGCCGTGGCGGCGGTCGCGCTCGGCGTCCTCGCGCTGGATCTTCGCCGCGTCGAGCAGGAGATGCTCGCAGAGCGCCTGCGTCGCCGGCAGGGCGTGGATCGGGCCCTCGTAGCCCCGGCGCAGCAGCACCGGCATGCGCCCGGAGTGGTCGAGGTGCGCGTGCGTCAGGAGCACCCCGTCCAGCCCGGCGGCGTCGAAGCCGGGCTCCCGCCGGTTGAGGTCGAAGAGCGCCCGCGAGCCCTGGAAGGCGCCGCAGTCGATCAGCAGCCGCTTCCCGCCCGCCTCGAGCAGGTGGCAGGAGCCGGTCACGGTCATCGCGCCGCCGAAGGAGCGGACGGTCTCACTCATTGGGCCTCCAGCAGCCGGGACGACCACTCGGGTCGATGCAGCGGCGAGCCTACTCACCGGGGGCCTCATCGGTGTCGCGCGGCGCTCGCAGGGTCGCGCTCCGGGATCACGGGGTCCGGTTCGGTCGGGGCCCTCATCTGCGCCGTCGCGCGGGCCGACGCTGTTCTCGCGAATGCGATCGGCCTCGGCCTCTCACCAGCCCCCGGCGGCCTCGACGGGGGCCCCGGTCCAACGACCACCGCCCCTGCCGCCGTCTGCGTGGCCCGCCAGCCGATCTTCGACGCCGAGCTCACGGTGCAGGGGTACGAGCTCCTGTTCCGCAGCGGCGCCGACAACCGCGCCCTCGTCGTCGACGCCGAGGCGGCGACCTCGGGCGTCATCCTCACCGCCTTCACCGAGATCGGCCTCTCGCGGCTGGTGGGAGACCGGCCCGCGTGGATCAACATCTCCCGCCGCTTCCTGGTCGAGGACTACGCGATGCCGCTACCCGCGCACCAGGTGGTGCTGGAGATCCTGGAGGACGTCGAGGCCGACGAGGAGGTCCTCGCCGCCGCCCGGCGGCTTCGGCGCGAGGGCTACAGCCTCGCGCTCGACGACTTCGTCTACTCCAGCGCCTACGACCCGCTGATCGAGCTCGCCGACATCGTGAAGGTGGAGGTGCTCGGCCGGTCGACCGCCGAGCTGGCGCAGATCGCGGCGCTGATCCGGCGGTTCCCCGGCACGCGCCTGCTGGCGGAGAAGGTCGAGACCCACGAGCAGCTCGCGGCGTGCCGCGACATGGGGTTCGACCTCTTCCAGGGTTACGTGCTCTGCAAGCCGCAGATGATGAGCGAGCGCTCGCTCGCCCCTGCGAGCCTCGGGCGCCTGAGGATGATCTCGGAGGTCCTCGACCCGACCGTGGAGTTCGAGGAGCTCGTCGAGATCGTCGGGCGCGACCTGGCGCTCAGCTACAAGCTGCTGCGCTAGGTCAACTCGGCGCTCTGCGGCCTCCGGCGCACCCTCGACTCGGTCCACGGCACGCTCACGGTCCCGGGGAGCGAGGCCGTGCGGCGCTGGGTCACGCTCATCCCGCTCGCCTCCCGCGAGGAGGCCCCGAGCGAGCTGCTGGTGCTCGGCCTCACGCGGGCGCGGATGTGCGAGCTGCTGGCGCCCGAGGGATCGGGCGAGGGCCCGGCCCTCTTCATGACCGGGATGCTCTCCGTGCTCGACGCGATCATGCACGCCCCCCTCGACGTGCTGCTGGAGCAGCTGCCACTCGAGCCGAGCATCGCCGACGCCCTCCTGCGACGCGCCGGCGACAAGGGGGCGGTGCTCGACGCGGTCCTCGACGCGGTCCTCGCCTTCGAGCAGGGCCGGGTCGCGGACGCCGTGGCGGCGCTCGGATCGCGGGTCGCCCGAAGGAGCTCCAGCGCGCCTACGACGGCGCGGTCGAGTTCGCCGCCGCTGCGGGGCCCCAACTGCGCGGCGACGCCGCGTCCATCTGAGCCGCGGGCGCGCTGGACCGGGGGAGGGCTCGCCCGCTCATCGCGGGCGAGCCTGTGACGCCGTGCGTCCCCGGGTGAGCAGGTACTCGGGCTAGCCCATCCCCACTGCCTGCGAGACCTGCAGCTTCTTGCCCTCGGTCTTGAGCGCCGGGGCGACCATGACCTCGCACTTCTGGAAGCTGTGGATCGAGTCGTACCCGCAGGTGGCCATGGCGCTGCGCAGGCCGCCCACCAGGTTCAGCGTGCCGTCGTTCTCGTGTGCCGGGCCGGTGAGGATCTCCTCCAGCGTGCCGATCGTGGTCGTCTTGACCCGGGTGCCGCGCGGCAGGGAGGGGTGGAAGGTCGCCATCCCCCAGTGATAGCCGCGACCGGGGGCCTCGGCCGCCTTGGCGAACGGCGAGCCGATCATGCAGGCGTCGGCGCCGCAGGCGATCGCCTTGGCCAGGTCGCCGGCGTAGGCCATGCCGCCGTCGGCGATCACGTTGACGTACTGACCGGTCTCCATCAGGTGCTGCATCCGCGCGCCGGCGGCGTCGGCGATCGCCGTCGCCTGGGGCACGCCCACGCCGATCACCTGACGGGTGGTGCAGGCCGCGCCCGGGCCGACACCGACCAGCACGCCCACCGCTCCGGTGCGCATGAGGTGCAGGGCCGTGTGGTACGAGGCGCATCCGCCGACGATCACCGGGACCGGGAGCTCGGCGATGAAGCGCTTGAGGTTGAGCGGCTCGGCGACCGAGGAGACGTGCTCGGCCGAGACGACGGTGCCCTGGATCACCAGGATGTCGAGGCCCGCCTCGATGGCGATGTCGACGTAGTCGGTCACCCGCTGCGGGGTCAGGGAGCCCGCGACCGTGACGCCCTGCGCCTTGATCTCCTTGATCCTCTGGGCGATCAGCTCGGGCTTGATCGGCGCCTGGTAGATCTCCTGGAGACCCCGGGTGGCCTCGGCGGGAGGCATCCGGGAGATGCGCTCCAGCTCGGCGTCGGCCTCCTCGTAGCGCGTCTGGATGCCCTCGAGGTTGAGGACGGCCAGGCCGCCGATCTTGCCGATGATGCCGGCGGTGCGGGTGTCGACCACCCCGTCCATCGCCGACGCCAGGAGCGGCAGCTCGAACGTGTGCCCGTCGAGCTTCCACGTGAGATCGACGTCCTCGGGATCGCGCGTGCGCCTGCTCGGCACGATCGCGATCTCATCCAGCCCGTACGCCCGCCGCCCCTTCTTGCCCCGCCCGATCTCGATCTCCACTCAGCGCCCCCCGCCACGTCTGCCCGAACGGCCCCTCAGGACGAGAAAACCCAGGCTCGGCGTCGTCGCCGGACCTGGGTCGGTCGTACCTGCGTAGGTAGGTCGGTTCCCATGAGAATGATCCTGGGATCCTAGCGTCGGGGTCGGCCGCCCGTCTCCTGCCGGGCGCGTGAGAATCCGCTCAATCGGTCACCACCTCGACGCGCCGCAT
>LNEQ01000153.1 GCA_001464995.1 Actinobacteria bacterium Ga0077541 | reverse complement strand
CGGATGCGCGCCACGCAGCCGTCCTCGTGGTGGATGATCGCGCTGCCGGCGCCCATCTGGGTGATCATCTCGGCGGCGGCGGCGATGTCGTCCTCGTCGCCGAACTCGTGGCCGACGATCTCCTCGGCCTCGCGGACGTTGGGGCTGACGACGCCCGGCTCGGCCGAGAGGGCCGACCGCAGGGCGGGCCCCGAGGCGTCCACGGCGGTGATCATCTTCTCCCGGCGCAGCTCCCGCAGCAGCCGCTCGTAGTAGTCGACGGGCACGTCGCGCGGCAGCGAGCCCGCCAGCACGAAGACGTCGGCGCCCTTGGAGAGGTAGCGGATCTTGTCGAGCAGCACGTCGAGCTCGGCCTTGTCGACCGAGGGCCCCCACTCGTTGATCTCGGTCTGCTGGTTGTTGGTCGGGTCGATGACCGCCGTGCTCGTGCGCGACTCGCCCGAGATCCGGACGAAGTCGTTGAGGATCCCCTCGGCCGTCAGCTCCTCGATGATGTAGGTGCCGGCCCGGCCGCCCGCGAGGCCCGTGGCGATGACGGGCTGGCCGAGCGACTTCAGCGCGCGCGCCACGTTGACGCCCTTGCCGCCCGGCAGCCGCAGGGAGGCGTCGGCGCGATGGCGGGCGCCCACCTGGAAGTTCGGCACGCGGTTGAGGGTGACGGTGACGATCACGGGATGAGGTTGCCCACTCCGGAGCGGACGTGATCCCACAGGCTCGGCCCGTCCTCGCCCCGGGCCGCCACGAGATCGCGCCGGCCGAGCACGTGGTCCCCCTGGCGCAGCGTCACGCTGCCGAGCACCTGGCCGGCCGCCACCGGCCCGCTCACCTCCGCCGGGGCGACCAGGGTCTGGATGATGGGCACCCCGAGCCGCACCGGCGCGTTGAGCGGGGCCGCCGCCCGGTAGGGCACCGTCACGCCCGGGCGGCCGTCCACGGGCACGCGCCCGAGATCGATCGCGGCGTCGGCGACGGTCGCCGTGGCGTACCGGGAGAAGCCCCAGTCGAGCAGCCGCTTGGCGTCGCGCGCGCGGGCCTCCGAGCTCGGCGACCCGATCAGGGCGGCCTGGAGGGTCACGCCGAGGCGCGCGCGCCGGGCGCGCGCCATGAGCGAGTAGCCGGCGCCGTCGGTCATCCCGGTCTTGATGCCGTCCGCGTCCGGATCGATGTCGAGCAGGGCGTTCTGGGACTCGTAGGAGCGCGTGCCCTGGCCGAACGGGCCGGGGATCCGGGCGGTGCGCGAGGCCACGATCTCCCGCAGCACCGGATCGCGCATCGCGACGATGCCCAGCCGCGCCAGGTCGCGGACCGTGGAGTGGTGCCCGGGTCCGTCGAGGCCGTGCGGGTTGGCGAAGCGGGTCGCGGTGAGGCCGAGCGCCGCGGCGCGCGCGTTCATGAGCGACACGAAGGCCTCCTGCGAACCGGCGACCCCCTCGGCGAGCGTGATGGCCGCGTCGTTGCCGCTCGGCACCAGCAGCGCCGTCAGCAGGTCGCGCACGGTCAGCGTCTCCCCCGTCCGCAGGAACCCTGTCGAGCCGCCGATCGCCTCGGCCGCCGGCGGCACCGTGAGCCGGTCGCCGAGATCCGCGCGTTCGAGGACGACGAGGGCGGTCATGATCTTGGTGGTGCTGGCCATCGGGAGCTTCCGATCGGGGGCGCGCTGCGCGAGCGTCTCGCCGGTCGCCGGGTCGACGAGGATATATGCCGCCGCATCGACCGTCGGTGGCGCCGCCCACGCGACCGGGAACGGGATCACCGAGGCCAGCACGGCGAGGAACGCGAGAGCCCGGAGGCGCAGCACGGCGTGACTCTACCCCCGGGGCGGTCGCATGGTTGCGGAATGTGATCCGCCCGCCCCGGACGCCCGTATGACGTACGAACCCCCACCCGCCGCCGGGAGGCAGTGTGATCGTCGTCGCACCGCTCCCGCCGGAGCACATCGCGCTGCTCGGGGCCTGCGCGGCCTGAGCGTCACAGATCTCGTCGCCGCTCCACGGGCGACGGGACGGCCCCCGCGGCGCGCCGGAGGTCCGGCCGGCGTCCGTGGGGGCCGATGCGCGCCGCCTCAGCCCGGATCCGTCCGAGATCGTGGATGCGGGGACGAGATCGCGGATTCAGGCTCAGCCCGGAGGCGCGGACCCCTCGTAGGTGCTCCACAGCGTGGCGCGCAGCTCCTCGGCGGCCCGGCGGGGGCTCTCGGCGAAGATGATCGACCGACTCGCCGCCACCAGCGCCCCGGCGGCGCGGCCGCCGAACGCCGCTCCGAGATCCTCCGCCCGGCCGCCCTGCGCGCCCACGCCGGGGATCAGGAACGGCTGGTGCGGCATCAGCGCGCGGAGGGCCGCGATGCGCTCGGGGACCGTCGCACCGACCACGGCGCCGAGCGCCGACAGGCCCGAGCCGTCGACGGACGCCGCGCCCCAGCCGGCGACGCGCCGGGCCACCTCCTCGTGCCAGAGCCCCCCCGCGGCGAGCGGCAGGTCCTGGAAGTCGGCGGCGCCGGGATTGGAGGTGCGCACCAGGGCGAACAGCCCGCGGCCGCCGTCCACGGCCGCCTCGATGAAGGGGGCGATCGCGTCGCCGCCGAGCGACGGGTTGATCGTGAGCGCGTCGATGGGCGCCCGCATGAACGCGTCGGCGTAGGCCCGCGCGGTGACGTCCACGTCGCCGCGCTTGGCGTCGGCGATCACCAGCAGCCCCGCCTCGGCGGCCGAGGCGGCCACCCGCTCGAAGGCCTCCCAGCCCGGGGCCCCGAATCGCTCGAAGGAGGCCAGCTGGATCTTGGCGGCGACGCAGGCCGGGCCTGCGGAGGCGATGGCGCGGCGGCAGAACGCGCGCGCGCCCTCGGCGCCGCCGGGCACGCGCCGGGGATCGGGATCGAGGCCGAGGACGACCTGGCTCGCGCGCTCCTCCACCGCGGCGGAGAGCCGGGTGCCGAAGCCGTCGCGGGTCGCGCCGGTCACAGGAGGAGAGCCCGCCATGCGGGCAGCGTAAGGGTTGAGAGCAGCGTCGTGACGACGACGGCCCCCGCGAGCACGTCGGATCGCAGGCCCGAGCGGGCCCCGATCACCAGCGACATCATCGCCGTGGGCATCGCCGCCATGATCACGACGGTGTTGAAGACGTCGTCGGAGAACCGCAGCGCGCCGGCCACCGCGACGCCGATCAGCGTGGCGACGCCCAGGCGGACGACGACGACGTAGGTGACCTCGCCCCAGAGGCGGCGCAGGCCGCGGAACTCGATCATGAGCCCCGCGTACAGCATGGTCAGCGGAAGCGTGGCGGCGCCGAGGATCTCGAAGGGCCGCTCCACGAGGGCCGGCATGTCGAGGCCGGCGGCGTTGACGGCCAGCCCGGCGGCGAGGGCCCAGTTGGGCGGCAGCCGCACGAAGGCCATCAGCCCCTGCCACAGCGACGGGCGCGGGCCGGTGGGGACGCGCCCGTAGGCCTCGGAGATGGCGACGGTGGACGTCCAGGTCAGCACGCCGGTGCAGAGCGAGTCGTACATCACGGCCGCCGGCAGGGAGAACCCGCTGCCGGACGCCGCGATCAGGGGCAGGCCGAAGAACCCCGTGTTGCCGATCGCCGTCGCCACGATCATCGCGCCGGCGCGAGGGCGCTCCATCCCCCACACCCGGACCGACAGCCACACCAGGCCGAGGAGGATGCCGTGGATCGCGAACCCGGCGACGGGCACGAGCAGCAGCGAGGCGTGCAGCTCGGCCCGCACCAGGATCAGGAAGATCAGCGGCGGAAGGGCGAGGTTGATGACCACCCGCACCATCAGGGGGCCGTCCTCGCGCCGGAGCACGCCGGCGCGGCGGGCCGCGGCCCCTGCGAGGATGATCAGCAGCGCCCCGAAGGCGGTCTCGGTCATCCGGGGCTCACGGCCGCGAGGTTAGCGGAGCCCCGCGGCCGTGGTCCCCGCCCCTGCCCGGGGTCAGGCGGGGGGCTTCACCTCGCGCCAGTAGAAGGTCTCCCACGACCCCTCGAGGATCGGGTAGAAGGGCGGGCGCAGGCGCTGGAGCGTCTCGTCGTACTGGTAGGTGCGGCTGTTGAACATTGACGCGTACCCGCCGTCGGCCGTGGTCTGGGAGCCGATGTAGGTCATCGAGTTGTGGTTGCCCGTCGCGCTGCCCTGGTAGGTGCGCCACTGACCCGACTGCGCGAGCGACGCGGCCCGCCAGGTCAGCGTCGAGGGCGTGTAGCGGGCGATGATCACCTCGTTGGCGGAGATCAGGCCGAGCACGTCGTCACCCGACGACGCGTAGGTGATGTTGCCGCCGATGTAGACGTTGCCCTTGGTCGCGATGGTGACCCTGCCGTTGACCACGGACGGGCGCGGGCCCACGGTCGAGGCGCAGCTGTCGGTCTTGGTGCTGCCGTCCGACACGACGACGGACTGCTCGAAGTACATGGCGCCGTTGGCCGGGACGTTCACCGTCACCGGGCAGCCGATCGTGGTGAGCGAGGCGCCGATGTCGCCGCCGCCGGTGATCTTGTGCACGCGGGCGCGTCCGTCGGCGAGGAACTGCACCAGCCAGGCGTTCGCCGTCGGGTCGTTCCAGGCGGTGCCGCCGGCCTCGGCCGCGCCCTTGATGTCGAGGCGCGACTGGGTGAAGTGGCTGAAGTCGATCGGCGTCGCGAACTTGGACCGGAACGACGGGTTGGTCACCGAGTCGTAGGCGCCGCCCTGGAACACCGACCCGGTCGGGTTGGAGCTCGCGCAGTTGAACGCGCTGCTCGAGCAGACCAGATGCTGGGCGAAGGCCGGCGCCTGGGCGAGACCCTGGTGGTTGATGTCGACCGCCGAGTAGAGCTTGCCGGTGGTGGTCGCCGACGAGCCGTACTTGATCGTGGCGTTCGAGATCATCTGGAAGTCGGCGATCGAGGACGGGTGGATCTGGCTCTGCACCGAGCGGGTCACCGGCGACGGGCTGTCACGGCTCGCCTGGCCGGTCGACTGGATGGTGACCAGGTCGGAGCCGGGGGCGGGGGGTGTGACGCGCAGCGAGTAGGCCGCCGTGCCGAAGCGCGCGTCCTGCAGCTGCGCCCAGGTCTGCGACGGCCCCGCGTAGGTCCACGACACACCCGGGGTCCAGGGCGAGCCGGGCGCGTGCACCGCCCCGTACGGATCGATGCGCGGATCCTCGGCGAGGTCGATCCAGTGGTCGTAGTAGCGCGGGTCCTCGACCAGGCGCGAGATGTAGCGGTTGACGCCCGCGTCGGCGACCTGGAGCGCGATGTCGCCGCGCCCCTGGTTGGCCGTCTGGGTGGTCGAGCTCCGCGCGAACGAGAGACTCGCGAGCACGAGCAGCGCGAGGATGCCGGTGAGCGCGATCGTCACGATCAGGCTGGCTCCGTCCTGGGATCCCCCGCGGCGGGGGCGGCGGTCAGATGGTGATCGCATTGCGGAGTGCGACATCCGTGGTCAGCTCCAGCGTCGAGGCGGCATTGCCGGTCTTCTGGCTCACGAGGAGCCGTACGGTCATCTGGGCCATGTCGCGCAGTTGGACGGCGGTCGGCGCCGCCGGCAGGACGGCTCCGTCGGCCGTCGCGCCCGAGAACGCCGCGGCGGCGCCGTTGTCGAGCTTCTCGATCAGCACCTCGGGCCGGATGTACGAGCCGTAGGAGTACGGAGCGACGGCGCCGACCGGGGCCGCGCTGTCGCGGACCAGCTGGTCGGCGACGACCGAGTAGCGGACCTTGTAGGGGCGCGGGGTCTTGTCAGCGGTCGCCCGCGAGGGGTCCACGTACATCTCGACGCGCGTCGGCGTGAGCGCGATCACCGGTGGCGTGAGTCCGCCGTCGGGGCTGACCGCCTGGCGCGACTCGCGCACGAAGCGGTCGATGGCGGTGCGGCCGTCGGCCTGGGCGCGCGCCTGCGTCTCGCTGGTGCGAGCTGAGTCGACGCCCGAGTAGAAGAAGCTGAAGAGGGCGATGGCGAAGATCGAGGAGAGCGCGATGCCCATCAGCAGCTCGATCAGGGTGAAGCCCCCCTGGCGGCGGTGGCGGCTCACGGGACCGAGTACGTCCGCAGCTGGCCTCCGACGGCGCTGACGACCTTGCCGGTGCTCCAGGTCGGATTGCCGCCGGAGAAGCCGACGGCGATGTACGCCATGTAGTTGCCGGCCGCGAGGCCGGTGAAGTCGGCGTTGCCGAAGGAGTTGGTGCTCTGCGAGGCGTCGTAGGTGCCGGTGAGGGCCTGCAGGCGGACGAGCCTGTTGGACGAGCCCGCGCTCAGGCGGATCGTGCCGGTGCTCGGCGCGGGCACCAGGTACATGGTCAGCGGGGTCGTCTGGTTGAGGGCGACCGTCGCGAGGATCGAACCCGCGCCGTAGCCCGCCCGGGCCGCCGAGACGACGTAGCTGGCGGTGCCCGACGGCTCGAGGCAGAAGCGTGCGAAGCCGGACGCATCGGTGTCGCGCACGCGCGGGGCGATGTTCGCCTGCCCGCCCGAGACCTGGACCTGGGCCGACCCGATGACCGGGTTGCCCGCGGCGGTGCTGCGCACGGTGACGTCGAGGTAGCCGCTCGGGACGCGTGTCAGCGAGAAGTCGAAGACCTCGGTGGTGTTGTTCGGGTAGCCGGCCGGGACCGGGCGCGAGATCGACCCCGATGCGTAGCAGTCGGGCTGCGCGGTGACGGTGAAGTTGGAGGCGCTCGGCGGGATCGCCTTCGACCCGATGGTCGCGAAGGTGAAGGCGCCGGTGGAGCCGGTCTGCGACTCGCTGAGGACGTCGGGGCCGGGAGTGCTGGCCACGACCTCCGTGCGCTCGCCGATCGGCAGGCCGGTCGCCGAGTCGCGGACGTTGACCTGGATAGTGGCCTTCTTGAAGACCTTGAGCGTGGTCGTCCAGGTCTGGGACGCCGTGAGGTGCTGCTGGGCGAGGGCCGGCACGTTGTCCGGGTGGGTGACCCACGGGTCGGAGAGGCCCACCGTCAGCCGGTACTTGTACTTGGGGTCGTTCACCGGGATGGCGCTGGGCTCGAGGCCGGCGAAGACCACCTTGCCGTCGGAGCCGGTGGTGCGCGTCTGCGTCGGGGACGTGCTGAGGTCGGCGGTCACCGGGGCGCCGGCGACCGGCTGGTCGGTGAGCGCGTCGATGACGGTGACGATGATCGTCGACTTGCCCGAGATGGCGCCGATCGCGGGCGGCGCGACGAGCGTCGTCTGCGAGTAGGCACGGGCGCGGCTGGTCTGCGGCGTCACCGTGACGGTGACCTTCTTGTAGTTCACGTAGGTCTGGGGCTGGCCGAGGGCGGGGTCGTCGACGTAGACCACGTCCATGGCGACCCGGTACGTGACCGACCCCACGACCACGTCCCGGGTCGCGGCGATCACGCCCGGCGGGCTGCCGCCCACGATCCCGACGTCGTCGTAGGTCATGCGGTGCGCACGGTCGAGCTCGGCCGACGCCAGCTTGGTGGCGGTCGTCTCCACCTTCGAGGTCCCGAGGGACGCGCTCGTCTGCGCGAGGCCCTGGGCGATGCCCCCGGCGACGCCACGAGGATCTCGATGTATGAGAACCCGGCCTGTCGCGATCCCCTCCGTGAGCTCACGCGGCTCTTCCTCTCATCGTGCGCCGACGCTCCCCCGGCGACCGTCGGCAACGGCGCCGCACTGGGGGGGCATCCTCCGTATCGGCCGGCGGGCCGCGCAGCTTGACGCCCGGCCACCGTTAGGATGCGGGCGTGACCGTCGGCGAACCTCCCCCGGGCCCCGCGGCCGTCGGCCCCGGGGCCGTCCGGGAGCCCGGATGGGGAGAGCCGGGCGAGGCGCGCTACCGCCCGATCGAGAGCTACGGGCTGATCGGCGACCTGCGTACGGCGGCCCTCGTGGGCCGCGACGGGGCGATCGACTGGTTCTGCCCGGGCCGCTTCGACGCGCCCAGCCTGTTCGCCGCCATCCTCGACGCCGACATCGGCGGCAGGTTCCGCATCGCGCCCGAGGTCCCCTGCTCGAGCAAGCAGCTCTACCTGCCCGACACGGCGATCCTGCTGACGCGGTTCTTCTCGCACGCAGGCGTCGCCGAGGTGACCGACTTCATGCCCGTGGCGCTCGACCCCTGCGCCATCGTCCGCCAGGTCGATGTGGTGCGCGGATCGGTCGGGTTCCGCATGGAGTGCCGGCCGGGCTTCGACTACGCGCGGCGCGCGCACCGGGTCACCGCCGACGATCCCCGCGTGGCCCGATTCACGGCCGAGGGCGGCGGCACCACCGAGCTCGCCTCGAGCCTGCCCCTCACGGTCGACGGCCCCGCCGCGACGACGCGCTTCCGCCTCGACGCCGGCCAGCGGGCCTGGTTCGTGCTCCAGCCGGCCGGCGCGGGCCTGCGCTGGGAGGGCGACCGGGTGTCCGAGGCCCTCGACGCCACCCGCGACTTCTGGCGCTCGTGGCTGTCGCAGTCGCACTACGACGGACGCTGGCGGGAGATGGTGAGCCGCTCGGCGATCACGCTCAAGCTCTGCACCTACGCCCCCACGGGGGCGATGGTGGCCTCCCCCACCTGCAGCCTGCCGGAGGCCATCGGCGGCGGGCGCAACTGGGACTACCGCTACGCCTGGCTGCGCGACTCCGCCTTCACCGCGTTCGCCTTCCAGCGGCTCGGGTTCCACACGGAGGCCCAGCAGTTCGCCGGCTGGCTGGAGGCGCGCTGCCGCGAGGCCGACCCGGAGGATCCCGAGCTCCAGATCGTCTACGCGATCGACGGCGGGCGCGAGCTCACCGAGGTGGAGCTGACGCACCTCGAGGGCTATCGCGGATCCCGCCCCGTGCGCATCGGCAACGGCGCCCACGACCAGCTGCAGCTCGACGTCTACGGCGAGCTGATGGACGCCGTCTACCTCTCCAACAAGCAGGAGCCGATCAGCTGGGAGCTCTGGACCAGCCTACGGCGGCTGCTCGACTGGCTCGCCGACAACTGGCAGCGCCCGGACGAGGGGATCTGGGAGGTGCGGGGTGGACGGCGGCACTTCGTCTACTCGCGCCTGATGTGCTGGGTGGCCTTCGAGCGGGCGATGCGGATGCAGGCCCAGCGCGGCCTGCCGGGCAACACGATCCGCTGGCGCGCGGTGCGCGACGAGATCTACGAGGAGATCATGGCCAAGGGCTGGAGCGAGGAGCGCCAGTCGTTCGTGCAGTACTACGGCGGCACGGTGCTCGACGCGAGCAACCTGCTGATGCCGCTGGTCAAGTTCATCGGGCCGCGCGACCCCCGCATGCTCGCCACCCTCGGCGCCATCGAGCGCGACCTGGTCTCCGACAGCCTCGTCTACCGCTACGACCCCGCCACGGCGTCCGACGACGGCCTCGGGGGCACCGGGGAGGGCTCGTTCTCGCTCTGCTCCTTCTGGCTGGTCGAGTGCCTGACGCGCGCGGGCCGTACCGAGGACGCGCGCCTGGTGTTCGAGAAGATGCTCACCTACGCCAACGACCTCGGCCTGTTCGCCGAGGAGGTCGGCGACACCGGCGAGGCCCTCGGCAACTTCCCCCAGGCCTTCACCCACCTGGGGCTGATCTCGGCCGCCTGGGACCTGAACAAGGCGCTCGACGGCCCCGACGGCACGGCCTGACGCAGGCGGCGCCGGCGCGCGCGCCGTGCGCTCATCGCCCGGCCGGCGGTCCCCTCACGCGGGAGAGACGGGCCCGAACCCGACCAGCAGCAGCGCCTCGACCGTTGCGTCGCGCCCCTTGAGCGCCACCTCTCCGAGGGGCTCGGTCCGCGCGCCGGCGAGACGGCGCGCCGTCTCGGCCCCGAGGGCGATGCCGCCCGCCGGCGCGAGCCCCTCGAGACGCGCCGCCACGTTGACCGTGTCGCCGATGACCGTGTGGGTGCGCCCGCCGGCGGCGCCGAGCAGGCAGACGAGCGCCGTCCCGGTGTTCACGCCGACGCGGAAGCGCGGCCACTCGGGGTTCTCGGCGGCGATGCGGCCGGTCTCCTCCTGGAGGGCCACGGCGGCACGGACGGCGTCGGCGGCGTGGTCGGGCCGGTCGCCCGCGCGGTTGAAGGTGACCATCACCGCGTCGCCCATGATGCGGTCGACATCCCCGCCGTGCCGGCGCACCACCGCAGGCACGGCGGCCGCGAGGTAGCGGTTGAGCATCCGCGACACCTCGGCGGGCGGGTTCGCCTCCGAGAAGCGGGTGAACCCCTGCAGGTCGGCGAAGAGCACCGTCAGGTCGCGCGCGCCCTCGGCGGTGGAGGCGAGGTAGAGGTCGCCGAAGCGCTCCTCGTGCCACTGCGCATGGGCCGTGGCGGCCACGATCACCGACGCGGCGAGGATGAGCAGGTGCCATCCCCACCAGCTCGCGTGCCACTCGGGCGCGAGCGCGGTCGCGAGCGTCGCCTCCGCGAGGAGCGCCAGCCCGATGATCAGGCCCAGCAGCATCCCCGTGGGCCGGCGCAGGAAGAGCGCGACGTAGCGCACCAGCGCCAGCGCGTAGAGCCCGAGCCCGGCCGTCGCGAACGCGACCGCCGCGGGCGAGCCGCGGGACGGCAGGTCGGAGATGCCGAGCGGCGGCACCTCGGCCAGGGATGCGGCGGCCCAGGCCGCCAGGAGCCCGAGGACGCCCCAGCGCAACCGGGGCATCGCGCGCGACAGCCAGGCGGGCGGGCCGGAGTCGGGCACGAGCGCCGATGCCGCCGCGAACGCGCCGGCCAGGGTGAGGCCGACCGGCGTCGCGATGATGAACCCGGCGTTCGGGCCGTCGAGGAGAACGCGGGGCGTCGCCAGGGCGTGGAGGCCGAGGAACCCCGAGCATGTGAGGAAGGCGAGCGAGACGAGGGCCACGCGCGCGTCGGACCGGCGCTCGGCGGCGACACCGGTGGCGTACGCGAGGGCCCCCGTCAGCACGGCGGCGGCCAGCACGACCCACAGATGCGAGGGGTCGTGCGACCAGCGCCCGTCGATCGAGGGGACCACGAGCAGCAGGCCGATGCCGAGCACCGGCAACGCGAGCAGGGCGCCGGCGCGCGCGGCTGCCGCGCGGCGCGGCTGTGCGGTCGTATCCACGCGCGGCGAGCGTACGGTGGGCCGCACCCCTGCGCAGTTGGCCGTGCGTCCGGGGTTCGGTCCGCCGGGTGTGGCCGGGTGGATGGGTGCCGCGCGGCGCCGGGGCGGATAGCGTCCGCGGTCGATCCCGTCCCGCAGCGCGGAGAGACCCGATGAGCGCCCAGCCAGCCACCGACCCCGCCACGCCCCCGGGCACCGGGGCCACCGCGCCCGCGAACCCCGTGGACCGCGTGCTGGGCGACCTGCACGCGCGGATCGCGGGCGAGCCGCCGTCCGGGGAGGTCGCCGACTACATCCCCGAGCTCTCGACCGCCGACCCCGCCACGTTCGGCATCGCGCTGGCCACGGTGCAGGGCGACGTCCACGAGGTCGGCGACACCGCCGTCCCGTTCACCATCCAGTCGATCTCGAAGGCGGTGCTCTATGGCATGGCCCTGGAGGACCGGGGACCGGCGGCCGTCGCCGAGGTCGTGGGTGTGGAGCCGTCGGGGGAGGCGTTCAACTCGATCCGCCTGCACCCCGAGCGCAGCACCCCCCTGAACCCGATGGTCAACGCCGGCGCCATCGCGACGACCGGACTGGTGGCGGGAGCCGACCCCGGCGACCGGCTCGCCCGCATCCTCGCCACCTTCGAGCCGAGGTGGACGAGCGCGTCTACCGCTCCGAGAGCGAGACCGGTCACCGCAACCGCGCGATCGCCCACCTGCTGCGCAACTTCTCGGTGATCGAGGGGGACCCCGACGACGTCCTGGACGTCTACTTCCGCCAGTGCTCGATCCTCGTCACCTGCCGCGACCTGGCGGTGATGGGCGCGACCCTCGCCAACCGCGGCGTCAACCCGATCACCGGGGCGCGCGCGCTGGCCGAGGAGCACGTGCCGAGCGTGCTGAGCGTGATGGCGACCTGCGGGATGTACGACTTCGCCGGCCAGTGGCTGCACGACATCGGGCTGCCCGCCAAGAGCGGCGTCGCGGGCGGCATCCTCGCGGTGCTGCCCGGCCAGTTCGGCGTCGGCACGCTGTCGCCGCCGCTCGACGACGTCGGCAACAGCGTGCGCGGCATCCGGGTGTGCCGGGCGCTGTCGGAGGAGCTCGGCCTGCACCTGCTCGATCCGCCGCGGCCCGGGGCCGCGGCGCGCGGCACCGCTCCCGCTCCCGCCGCCTCGCGGCGGCGCCGGTCGGTGGCGGCACAGGAGGCGCTCGAGGGCGCCTCGCAGCGGATCCTGCGCCAGCGGCCCCAGGGGGATCTGACCTTCGCGGCGGCGGCCGCGATCGCTCGGTCGCTGGACGAGAGCTGCCCGGACGGCGGCTCGGTGGTGCTCGACCTCTCCTCCGTGAGCCGCGTGGACGGGGCCGGCGCGGCGATCCTCTGCGCGCTCGGGGACACCCTCGCCGCGCGCGGCGTCCACCTGCTGGTGTGCGGCGCGGCCGACCACCCGCGCCTCGGCGCCGAGATCGAGCGGCGGGCCGACGCCGGCGACGCTGCCGAGATCGACGTCCGCGGCGACGCCGAGGAGGCGCTCGAATGGTGCGAGGACCGGCTGCTCGGGCAGCTCGGAGTGGCCGATGAGGACGCCCTGCCCCTGGAGGCCGGGGAGCTCTGCCGCCGGATGTCGCCGGAGGAGGTCGCCGACCTGCGCGCGGCCCTCGAGGAGGTGGCCTTCGCCGCCGGCGAGGTGATGATCGCCGAGGGCAGCCCGTCGGATCATCTGCTGGTGATCGTCACGGGCCGCGCCAGCGTGATCACGACCCGCGACGACGGGTCGCGGGTGCGCGTGCTCACCATCGGGCCCGGGATGTTCACCGGCGAGGTCGGCCTGATCGACGGGGGCCCGCGATCGGCCACCGTGGTCGCCGACACGCCGGTCACCGCCCACCGCCTCACTCGCGCGGGCCTGGAGCGCCTCTCCGACGACCCGGCCCTGCAGACGCGCACCCTGCTGCTGCTGAACGTGGCCGAGAGCCTCTCCGGCCACCTGCGCCGCGCCACGGCCCTGCTCGCCGCCGGCGCCTGAACGACGAAGGGGGCCCCGATGGGGCCCCCTTCGCGTGCGTCAGGAGATCGATCGGCGGCCTCGGGGAGGCCGTGACCGGTCTACATCATCCCGCCGCCCATGCCCATGCCGCCCATGTTGGGGGACATGCCACCCATCCCGCCGCCGCCATCGGACTCGGGGGCGTCGGCCACCACGCACTCGGTGGTGATGATGTTCTTGGCGATCGAGGCCGCGTTCTGCAGCGCCGA
>LNEQ01000152.1 GCA_001464995.1 Actinobacteria bacterium Ga0077541 | reverse complement strand
GAAGGTGCGTCGGCCGCGGCGGCGTGATCTCCTTCGGCGATTCTGGCGAATCGTTCTTACATTTCCCTAACGAAACGGCCAGAACCTCCAATGCGATCATGGCGGCCGGGCGCGAGACTGCCCCGGCGACGATGTCCACCGCATCCCAGCCCACGCGGGCCGTCCCGGACCGCGACACCGTTCTGCCCGCCCCGCAGTGGGAGTGGGCGCGGATCGTCGTGTGGTGTCTGATCGTCGCCGGGTGCACGGCCTTCTGGGTCGCCGTCGCGGTGGTCCTGACCGCCCTCTAGGCCGGCGGGACGGACGGCCCGGCATCCCTGCCGGGCCGGCGCGTCCCGGGCGGTGACCTACCGGCCGCCCACCCCGTAGAGGGTGACGGTGCCGGACACCTCGTTGGACACGACCACCAGGGGCCGGCGCGTCGGGCTGTCGTGCGCCTCGACGAAGCTCAGGACCTCCGGTCCGCTGTCGGGGCCGGGGGGCGTCTGCGTGTAGTCACGGTTGTTCGCCCACTGCACGAGCGTCGGCGCGGAGGGGTCGCTGACGTCGAAGACCATGAAGGCCGACGAACGCGTAGGTGCGGCTGCCGATGCGGCCGACGGCGACGCCCTCGGGCTCGGGGCCCTTGTTGTCGCTGCGGTCGTCGCGGGAGTTCGTGTCGTTGTTGGCGTTGAACGCGCCGGGCTGGTCGGCTGCGACCTTCTGCTCGATCCGGTCGCCGCTGTCCCAGACCCTCCGGCCGTCGGTCCGCCAGATCGTCGCCGAGCGGGCGCCGAAGGCGTAGAGGGCCTCGTATTCGCCGTCCGCGGCCCGGCCGTCGGTCGTCGAGACGGTGAGCCGTCCGAGCGCCGCGGGGGCCTTCAGGGCCGCCGCGTCGGGGAAGGCCGTCGGGTCGAGCGTCAGCGACGACACGCGCCCTTCGTCGGAGAACCCGGGCCGGTCGCGCCCGTCGCCCTCGTTGGCGGTGATGAGGTAGTCGCGCCCGCGCACCGTGAAGCTCGCGATGGCGTCCGGCATGTACAGGCCTCTCACCGGCCATGTGCCGATCAGGTTGGCCCCGTCGCGGTCGCTGGGGTCGAGACCCATGCCCGGCTGGGAGTGGTCCTTGGTGCCGAGCGAGAAGATGCGGGTGACGCGGGCCCGGCGGAGGTCGATCTCGGCCACCGCGTTGGCCTCCTGGAGCGTCACGTGCGCCGTGCGACCCTTCTCGGTGACCGTGACGTACTCGGGCTCCAGGTCCTGGGCGACCGATGCGCCGGGTCCGTTCAGCCGGATGCCGGATGGCAGCTCCGCGTGACGGGCGCCGCCCGCGTTGAAGGCGGTGAAGGCGACCGTCCGCACGGAGGGCGCGCGCCGCCCGATGTCCTTGGTCGAGATGATCGAGACGCTGCCCTCCGGGTCCACGGCGTCGGCGGTGCCGTAGCCGGATGCCTCGCCCTCGTTGGCGACGATCACCTGACGGCCGTCGTCGTCGAAGGTGAGCATGTCGGGGAGCGCTCCCACGGCGACGTCGGCCACGTGCGAGCCGTCGCGCCGCAGGAACACCACTCTGCCCGGCGCGGTGGGCGGCGAGGCCTCCACCGCGACCGCAACGAGTCCGCCCGAGACGTCGACGCTGTTGGGGCCGGAGCCCCACGGGGCGAGGTCGATGCGCCGCTCGAGGGCGGGGCGCGACGGATCGCGGACATCGACGATGTCGAGGCTGTTGCCCGTGCTGTTGGTGACGTAGAGCCGGCCGCCGGCGAGGGCGGAGGTCTCGGCCGACGTGCCGCCGGTCAGCCCGGTGGCGTAGGTGCCGATCGGAGCGAACGACGGCGGGACGGGCGAGCCGCCCTGTCCTGCCAGGGCGACGGCGGCGGCGCCTGCGCCGCCGGTGACGATGGCGGCGGCGCTGATCCAGGTCAACGCGCGGTTTCTGGTGATGCGCATGCTCCCCCTGCTTCGACGTGTGGGCGTTGCGGGAGCCGACGCTATGGGGCCCGGGCACTGGAGGTTGTTGCAGTTTCGTTTCGCCGCGCGACGGCGCTGAAACTCCTTCCCCCGGGGACCCGCTGCCGCGAGGTCGGTGGCGATTCGGCGGGGCGGCTTACGGAAGGGTGTGCCGGATGGTAGAAACGTCCCCCCGCGTCCCGCCGGCGTGATCGCCGGTCGCGGCAGTGCCCACCGCATCCTGGAGAGTCCGTGAGCCCCATCGGCCGAACCCGTCGTCCCGCGCGGCGGATCACCGTGATCGGCGCGATCGTCTGCGCCCTCGCCCTCGCCGGATTCGCCTCCAGCGCATCCGCCGCGGAGCCCCCGAACCAGAACGACCCGTGCTCGACCGCGGGCCGCAACACCTGCGGGACGACGGGGGTGGGGTCGTACGAGCGCTACCGCTACGGCCTGCGCTGGTTCGGCGACTACCGGGGCGCGGTGAAGGGCGCGGGTCCGACCTTCTGCATCGACCTGCGCTTCTGGTACCCGCAGGCGAGCTACAAGTACAAGGAGATCTCCTCCGAGGGGCTCAAGAACCGCGACGGGGCGGGAGTCTCGGCCGAGAAGCAGCGCCGCATGGCCTACGCCCTGTGGAACTACGGCCGCAGCTCCAACCCGAACCAGCAGGCCGCGGTGATGCTCTACGTGCACGCCCTGATGGGCGACGGGGCCCCGGGCGAGGTCGACCCCTCGGCGATCGGCCCGGCGGTGCAGGAGCTCTACGGCAGGATCTCGCGGGAGAGCGCCCGCCTCCACGGCCCCTACCGCATCGATGCCGACATCCCGGGCGGCCTCAAGGTGGGCAGGAAGGCGACCGGCACGGTCAAGCTGATCGCGGCCTCCGGCGCCCCGGTGCCGGGTGTCGTGATCTCCCTCGAGTCCAAGGGGGCCAGCGGGGTCCCGGCCCGCGTGCGCACCGACGCCACGGGTGTGGCCCGGGTGACCTTCACCCCGACCGCGGCCGACGGGGTCAGCATCGAGGCGCGCAGCGAGTCGATCGCCTCCACGCTTCCGCGCGTCTTCACGCCGACGACGGCGGCCGCGGCGCGCAACGGCCAGCGCCTGGCGGCGCCCGCCAGCCAGCGGGTGTCCGCGACGGCGACCCAGGTGTCGTCCAAGGCGACCGTGTCGATCTCGACGACGGCGTTCCCCGCCAAGGTCCTGGTGGGGCAGGCCAATCGCGACCGGGTCCGCATCAGCGGCCTGCCGGAGGGGCGCAAGACCACGATCACCTCGCTGATCCACGGACCCTTCCGCAGCAAGGCGGAGATCCGGTGCGACGCCGCGCCGGCCGTCACCAACACCTTCACGGTCTCGAAGTCGGGAACCGTCGGCACGCCGGTGGCGCGCATGAGCAAGCCGGGCTGGTACACGTATCAGGTCGTGATCGCGGGCGACGAGGACTTCGCGCCCGTCACCACCCCGTGCGGCATACCCGCCGAGACCTTCCTCGTGCAGCGGCAACCGAAGGTCACGACCCAGGTCAGCGCGCTGCTGACCCGGCCGGGGTCGGCGGTCACCGACACCGTCGTGGTCGAGGGCCTGGGCGACGAGCGCGCCACGGTGAACGCCTTCCTCTACGGGCCGTTCGCGACCCGTGAGGCGATTCGTTGCGACATCCCGCCGATCTGGTCGGGCACCATCGACGCCAACGGCGACGGCACCTACGTCACCGGTCCGTTCACCCCGACGGTGGCCGGCTACTACAGCTACCGCGAGTCGATCGACGCGAGCGACTTCGTGCGCTCCACCGAGACGGCCTGCGCCGAGGTCGCCGAGACGACGATCGCGGTCGGCTCGCCCGCCATCACGACCCTCGTCAGCACCCCGCAGACGGCACCCGGCGCGCAGATCACCGACGAGGTGCGCATCACCGGCCTCGGAGCGCTGGCGGCGACCGTCAACGTCGAGCTCTGGGGTCCGTACCCGACGCGTGAGGCGATCTCCTGCGTCGGCACGCCGTACTGGACCGGCACCTTCCCGGCCAACGGCGACGGTACCTACACGACGGCCCCGGTCACCCTCGACCAGGCCGGCTACTACACCTACCGCGAGTCGATCCTGGCGACCGAGGCCTTCGACGGGGTCCAGACCGCCTGTGGCGAGGTGACCGAGACCACGGTCGCGATCGGCGCGGCGAAGGTCACGACGGTCGCCTCCAGCGAGGTCGTGCGCGCCGGTGCCCGGATCTCCGACCGCATCACGGTCAGCGGGGTCGGCAAGACCCCGGTCGACGTGGACGTCGAGCTCTTCGGCCCGTTCGCCACTCGCGGGGCGATGCGCTGCACCGGCACGCCGTTCTGGAAGGGCATCGTCAAGGCGAAGGGTGACGGCACGGTGCGCTCGCCGGCCGTCGCCGTCACGAAGGTGGGCTTCTACACCTACCGCGTGGGCATCGAGGGCTCGGGAGTGGTGACCGGCACCCGGGCCGAGTGCGGCATCACCGAGGAGACCTCGCTCGTCGCGCCCGCGATCAACACGGGCGGCCGGGACGCGGTCGGGACGCACCGCGAGCTGCAGGCGGGGGTCTCACGCCCCACCCGCATCCGTGTGCCGACCCTCGGCATCGACGCCCCGGTGGCCTCCGTCGGCATCGACCTGGCCAAGGGCGAGCTCGACGTCCCGGCGAACATCGCCCGCACCGGCTGGTGGCGTGACGGCGCCGCGCCGGGCGCCGGCAAGGGGGCCGTCCTGATCGGCGGCCACGTCGACAGCGCGCGCTCGGGTCCGGGCGCCTTCGTCCGGCTGAGAGACGCCACCTCCCGCGACCGCGTGCAGGTGGTGAGCGCCGACGGGCGCACCCGCACCTACCGCGTCGTCTCGGTCCGCCGGATGGCCAAGCCCGCCCTGCCCACCGACGTCTTCTCACTGAAGGGCAGAGCGCGCCTGGTGCTGGTCACATGCGGTGGCGCCTTCGACCCCGCCGAGGGCAGCTACCGGGACAACGTCGTGGTGACCGCCGTCCCGGTGTAGCCCCCCGGCCTACTGGATGAGGATCCCGAAGCCCCCACCCTGGGCGACCTTCTCGGCGCGCTCCTGGGTGGCGGGCCGCAGGCGGTCGTAGACGGCGTCGCGCCACTGCTCGCGGCGCCAGGGGCCCGCGGTGAACGGCAGGGTCCGGCCCTGCGCGAGGCGCTGGACCACCGGATCGCTCGCGACCTCCTCGGGGACGGGGCTCGTGACGGCGTCGTCGGTCGCCGCGGGGGCGGTCGTCGTGTCGTCGCCCTCGGGGGCCACGACCGTCTCCTGGGTGGTGGTGGCGCCGAGGTCCGCCGACGCGGATGAGGCGGTGGTCGAGTCGCCTCCGCCGGTCAGCAGCGCGATCGCGAGCACCGCGACCGTCGCGGCGGTCACGAGCCATGGGAACAGGGCGATCAGGCCCTTCCGCTCGTCGTCGTTCTCATCGGGCACTGGGCACTCCGGACTGTCGTGATGTGGTGGACGCCGGCGGCGCGGGACGGCGCCGGGGCGACCGGACTCTCACACGGGGCCGCGTCCCCTGCGTCCGCGGCGTCACGCTTCCCCGCACCGTGACTCGACCGCCCCGCCGACTAGGGTGGAGGCCGGGACGGTCGCGCAGTGCGCGATCGTCGTGGCGGCACTGGGGTGGGGGGCGGGACGTGACGGAGAGGGGTGGGCGCACGCGCCGGGGCCCGGCGCGACGACACGGGAGGGTGATCTGAGCACCGCCCCCCGGTCCGGCCGCCTGACCGACGCCCGGCGGCGCCTGGTGATCGCCTTCGCTGCGCTCATCGTGCTGTTGCTGGTCATCGTGGTCGTCGCGCTCGCCGTCTCGCGCAGCATCAACGAGAGCGCGACCGAGAAGTACGTGGAGGACGCCATACCGCTGCAGGGCGCCGTCGACGACCTCGTGCTGCAGACGGTGGGCCGCCAGAGCTCGGTGCGCGGGTATCTCATCACCGGAGAGCCGGGCTTCCTCGAGCGCTACCGCGCGGCGACCCGGCGCTCCGAGGCGCGGCTCGAGGAGATCGAGGGCCGCCTCGACGGGCATCCGGTCCTCGCCGACCTGATCGTGCGCGCCGAAGAACAGATCGACACGCTGACGGTCTTCTACGAAGCCGAGATCGCGGCCCGGGGCGCCGCGCCCGGGACGCTGGCCCAGGTGCGCGCGCGGGTCGTCGAAGGAGACCGGCGCTTCGCCGAGTTCCGGCGCATCGCCGGCCTGATGGACGCCGACACCGAGAACTTCATCCGAGAGGCGCAGGAGGCCCAGGACCGGCGCACAGACGTCCTCACCGTGGTGCTGGTGCTCCTCGGCGGGGCCGCGCTGGCCGTGGCGGTCGCCCTTCTGATCGCCGTGCCGCGGCGCATCGCCCGGGTGCTCGGCGACCTGGAGGACGAGCGCGCCGCCACGGCTCGCGCCGCCGCCCGGGCCGAGGGCCTGCAGCGCCTCACCGCGGCCTTCGCCCCCACCCTCGACGACGAGGCCGTGCTGGACGTCCTCGGCCGCGAGGTGCGCGACGCCGCCGGTGTCGACGAGGTGATCATCGCGCGGCCCGATCCGGCGGGTGATTCGATCGAGCTGCGCACGCTCGGCGGCGTCCGCAGTGGCGACGGCCGTCGCCGGTTGCCGATCGGCGCCGACCTGCCGATCCCCACCGTGGCGCGCACCGAGGAGCCGATGTTCTTCGCCGACGCCGCCGAGGCGGTCGCGGCGTTCCCCGACGTCGCGCGCATGGTGGCCGAGGGCCCGGGGGGGAGCTGGGCCGTCTTGCCGATGCGCGCCGGCGGCTCGGCGCCGTCGGTCCTGGCCCTGCGCTTCGCCGAGCCGCGCGCCTTCACGCCCCGGGAGCGCACGTTCCTGCTGACCCTGGCCGACCAGTGCGCCCAGGCGCTCGAGCGCGTGCGGCTGCACCAGGAGCAGGTCCACATCGCCCACGCCCTGCAGCAGAGCCTCCTTCCGGCCGGTCTGCCGGCGGTGGAGGGCCTCGAGCTGGCGGCGCGCTACCTGGCGGTCGAGGCGGCGCAGGAGGTGGGCGGTGACTTCTACGACGTCTTCGAGGACGGGACCGCCCGGCTCGCGGTCGTCGTCGGCGACGCCTGCGGCAAGGGGCCCGAGGCGGCGGCGCTGACCGCGCTCGCCCGCTACACGGTCCGGGCGGTCGCCGGGGAGACCGACGGCCCGGCCGCGACGCTCACCCGTCTGAACGGGGCGATCCGGCAACAGGCGCTCGGCACGCTGTTCCTCACCGCCGCCCACGCCATGCTGGAGCGCGACGGCGAGCGGGTGCGCGTCACCGCGTGCCGGGCCGGGCATCCGTACCCGCTCGTCGTGAGGGCGGACGGCGGGGTGGAGGAGATCGGCGGCGACGGTCGCCTGCTCGGCATCTTCGACGACCCCGCGCTGAGCGACGTCGTGGTGTCGCTCGGGCCGGGCGACTGCCTGGCGCTCTTCACCGACGGTCTCACCGAGGCGCGGCAGGGCAGGGCGATCATGGGCGAGGAGCGGCTGCGCGCCGTCGCCGCCGGCTGTCGTGGTCTGTCGGCCGAGGAGTCGGCCGACCTGCTGCTCCGCGCGGCGTCCGAGTTCGCCGGCGGCGCACTCCGGGACGACGTCGCCCTGGTGGTGGTGCGGGTGGTGCCCGGCCCGCCGCCCCCGGTGCCGTCATGATGTGGGCCGCGGTGGACAGGACCGGACGACGGGGGTGGCGGTGAGCGACGCGGTGGATGTGGTGGTCGTGGGGGCGGGCCCGGCGGGGTCGACGGCGGCGTACCGGCTGGCGCGCGAGGGCGCGCGCGTGGTCTTCCTCGACCGGATGTCGTTCCCGCGCGACAAGCCCTGCGGGGGAGGCCTCACGCGGCGGGCGACCCGCATCCTGCCCTTCGACGTGAGCCCCGTCGTGGAGGACGTCGTCGACAAGCTCGACGTGCGCCTGCGCTACTCGCGGATGACCCACCAGGTGTTCCGCGACCCGGTCGCCCACATGACCCAGCGTCGCCGGCTCGACCACTTCCTCGCCGAGCGCGCGGCCGAGGCGGGCGCGGAGTTCCGCGACCACGTGCGGGTGCGCGACATCGAGACCGACGGAGTGCTTCCGGTGGTCGTCCTCGACGGCGGCGAGCGGATCACGGCCTCCGTGGTCCTCGGCGCCGACGGCGCGAACGGTGTCAGCGGCAAGGCCCTCGGCCTCGGCGCGGACCGGATGTTCGGCGTGGCGCTCGAGGGCAACGCCCCGATGACTCCCGAGCGCGAGCGGATCCATCGCGCCCGCGTGACGCTGGAGCTCGCCACGGTGCCGGGCGGGTACGCCTGGGTGTTCCCGAAGGGCGACCACATCAACCTGGGCGTCGGGGGTTGGGCGAGCGAGGGCCCGCGGCTGCGCGAGCACCTCAGCCGGCTCTGCCGCGCCCATGGCGTGCGCGACGACGAGCTGAGCGCGGTGCGCGGCCACCGCATGCCCCTGCGCCGGGCCTGGACCGGCGTGGCGCGCGGCCGGGCGGCGGTCGTCGGCGACGCCGCCGGCCTGATCGACCCGCTCTCGGGCGACGGCATGTTCGAGGCGTTCCTGTCGTCCGAGCTCGCCACGGCGGCGGCGCTCGACGTGCTCGCCGGCCGGGCCGCCGGGATGGAGCCCTACGGGGGTCGCCTGAGGACCGCGCTGGCCGGGCACGCGGCCACGGCCTGGATGGCGCGCGCGGCGATCGAGCGGGTCCCGACCCTGGCCTGGCACGTGCTGCGCACCCGCCCGGCGGGGCGCTTCCTCGCGCACCGGCTGGCGAGCCGCCCGCCCGAGGTCGAGGTGCCGCTCATCGGCGGGGTCGAGCGCGCCGCCCGCCGCGTGCTGGGGCCGCAGGCGCTCTGAGCCCGGGTCCGTCGGACTCAGGCTGAGCCACAGAGGGCCGACCGTCCCCCCGTGACGGCGGCCCCGTCGTCGTAGAGTGCCGCGCGTGCCGGGCCGACGACGACGTCAGCAGGAGGGGCTGGAGCGCGTCCTCGGCGCCCCGGCCCTGTTCGCGACGGCCTACGGCAACGTCGGCTCGTCGATCTACTACGCCCTCGGGGTCACCGCCGCACTCGCCCTCGGGCTGACGCCGGTCGTCTTCATCATCGCGGGGCTGATCTTCGCGCTGACGGCGGCGACCTACGCGGAGGGGACGGTCCGGTTCCCCGAGGCGGGCGGATCGTCGAGCTTCGCGCGCCAGGGCTTCAACGAGGTCGTCAGCTTCGGGGCCGCGTGGGCCCAGATGCTCAACTACATCATCACGATCGCCATCTCGGCGTTCTTCGTGCCCCACTACCTGTCGATCTTCTGGGAGCCCCTCAAGCAGAACCCCTGGGACGTGATCGTCGGCGCCGGGGTGATCGTGGTCCTGGTCGCCATCAACATCGTCGGGGTGAAGGAGGCCGCCAAGCTCAACATCGTGCTGGCGGTGGTCGACTTCGCCACGCAGGCGCTGCTGGTGCTTCTGGGCTTCGTGCTGATCTTCTCCCCGGAGATCCTCACCGCCAACGTCACCTTCGGGGTGGCGCCGACGTGGTCGAGCTTCTTCCTGGCGATCCCCGTGGCGATGATCGCCTACACCGGCATCGAGACGATCTCGAATCTGGCCGAGGAGACCCGCGACCCGCCCAACGACGTGCCGCGGTCGATCCGCCTGGTGGCGATCGCGGTCTACGCCATCTACTTCACGCTGCCGGCGATCGCCCTGTCGGCGCTACCGGTGTCGCTCGGCCCCGACGGCTTCACCACCGCCCTCGGCCTGCCGCCGGAGGAGGGCGGCTTCGCCAACGACCCGGTGCTCGGCATCGTCGACAACCTCGGCCTCGAGGGCTTCACCCTGGAGGCCCTCGAGATCTACGTCGGGGTGCTCGCGGCCACGATCCTCTTCATCGCGGCCAACGCCGGCGTCATCGGCGCCTCCCGGATCACCTACTCGATGGCCAGCTACCGCCAGCTGCCCGAGCCCTTCCGGCGCCTGCATCCGCGCTTCAAGACGCCCTGGCTGGCGCTCGTGCTGTTCGCGGGCGTGGCGTCGATCATCGCGATCCTCCCGGGGCAGACCGACTTCCTCGGCACGATGTACTCGTTCGGCGCGATGCTCTCGTTCACGATCGCCCACGTGTCGATCGTCGCGCTGCGCGTGCGCCGGCGGGATGAGGAGGTGGTCTACCGCGCCCGCCCCAACCTGCGCTGGCGGGGCATCGACTGGCCCCTGTTCGCGATCGCCGGCGGCCTCGCGACCGGCGCCGCCTGGCTGGTGGTGGTGGTGCAGGACCCGCTCACGCGCTGGGCGGGCCTGGGGTGGCTGGCGCTCGGCTTCGCCGTCTACGTGGTCTACCGGACGCGGGTGGTCGGCATCCCGCTCACGCAGACCGTGCGGGCGCCCGCCCTCGTGCTCGGGCCGTCGATGGAGATCGACTATCGATCGATCGTGGTGCCCGTGATCCGCTCGGCGGAGTCGGAGGAGGCGCTCGTCACCGCGGCCCGGCTGGCGGGCGAGCGCCGCTCGCGCGTGGCCGTCGTCCACGTGCTCGAGATCCCGATGGAGCTGCCGCTCAACACGGCGATGCCCGAGGCCGAGCGGGTGGCGAACGCCCTGCTCGACGACGCCCGCGCGATCGTGGAGAGTCACGGGGTACGGGCCGTCACCCGGCTCGAGCGCGCCCGCAGCGCGGGCCCGGCGATCGTCGCCGACGCCGTCGCGCGCAACGCCGACCTCGTGGTGATCGGCGCTCCGCGGCGTGGCATCGGGCGCCGCGCCCCGGTCTTCGGTCGCACGGCCCGCCATGTGCTGAAGAACAGCCCCTGCCGCGTGATCGTGGCCGCATCGCGGGTGGCCGCCTGATGATGTCCTCGGGGCGCGGCGCGCTCGTCTTCTCGGTGATCCTCATCCTGATGGGCGTGGGGATCGTCGCCCGGACCATCTCGCTCGGCGTGGGCGGGGGGCTCGGCCTGCTGATCGGCGGTCTGCTGATCGCCGGCGGCGCCCTGCGGCTTTACCTGGTGACCCGGCCGTGAGCCCCCGCTTCAGCGAGCCGGTGCGCGTGCTGCGCGCCCGCTCGCTCGCCCTTGTGGCCTACGGCGAGATCGGCTCGTCGCTGATCTTCGCCCTCGGCATCGTCGCGATCTACGCCGTTGGTGCCACGCCGTGGGTGCTCCTGGCCGTCGGGCTGCTGGTGCTCGTGGTGACGCTCGCCTACGCCGAGGGCGCGGCAGCGATGCCCGAGGCCGGCGGCGCGGCGACCTTCGTCCGGCGGGCCTTCAGCGACCTGCCGGGCTTCGTCACCGGCTGGGTCCTCTTCCTCGACTACCTGGTCGTGATCGCCCTCGCCGCCCTCTTCGTGCCGACCTACATCGGCACGGCGCTCGGCTACGACGGCCTGGCCGAGAGGCCCTGGGACGTCGTCGTCGGCATCCTGGTCATCCTCCTGCTGGCCGCCGTCCGGCGGGCCCGGAGGGTGCGCCTCTACGTCGTGGCCGTGGTGATGGCGGCGGTCGCCCTGCTGACGCAGCTGGTGCTCTCGGTGCTCGGCATCGCGCTGGTGCTGTCGTCCGACGCCCTGGCGCTCGAGTTCGACCTCGGCAGCACCCCGTCGTGGACCTCGCTCGCCCTGGCGCTGTCGCTCGCCACGCTCGCCTACACGGGCCTGGAGACCGTCACCAACTTCGCCGCCGAGGTGCGGGAGCCGGGGCGCACGATGCCGCGCAGCCTCTTCCTCGGGATCGGCGCGGTGGTGGTGGTGAACGTCGCCGTGTCGGCCATCGGGATCTCGGCCTATCCGGCGCGGCCCGACGCGGCGGCGCCCGACGGCGTGTCGAGCGCCCTCGGCACCGACTGGCTGCACGCGCCACTGGTCGGCATCGCACGCGCGATCGGCGACGAGCTCGGCGGCGGTGCCGACGTCTTCGTCGGCGTCGTCGGCGTGTCGAACGCGCTCGTGCTCATCACGATCATCGCCACCGCGATGGCCGGAGCCGAGCGCCTCGCCTACTCGATGGCCCGCTACGACATGCTGCCCCACGTCTTCGCCCGCCCCGAGCGCGGGTCGTCGCCCACGCCGGCCGCGACGCTCGCCGCCGCGGTGATCGCGCCGGCGCTGATCGTCGTGGCGAACGTGGTCGGCGACGGCGCCCGCTTCCTCGCGGGCCTCTACAGCTTCGGCGTGCTGATCGCGATGACGGCCGCGCAGATCGCCGTCGTGCGGCTGCGCGTGGCCGAGCCCGACCTCGAGCGCCCGTTCCGGGTGCCCGGCAACGTCCGTGTCCGCGGTGCGCTGATCCCGGTGGTCTGCGTTCTCGGCGCCGCGCTCACCTTCGCGCTCTGGGTGGCCTCACTGTTCACCCACGGCGCCGCCTCCATCGCGGGGCCCGTGTGGCTCGCGCTCGGCGCCGTCGTCTACCTGCTCTCGCGCCGCGCCGGCGGGGAGTCGCTGTTCGGCCGCGCGACCCCGGCGGTGCCCGACCTGGTGCCCTACGAGCCCAACGTGCACCGGCGCATCCTGGTGCCTCTGAAGATGGGGGAGATCGGGGAGGAGGTGCTGGCGACGGCGATCCGTTACGCCGAGGAGAACGGCGCGGAGGTCCGCGTGCTGCACGTGCTGCGCGTGCCCCTGTCGATGCCCCTCGACGCCGCGCTCGGCGAGCGGGAGGCCGGCGCCCTCGGCGACATCGCCGACGCCCGGGAGATCGCGGCCGAGCACGGGGTGGAGGTGGACGCGCGCGTCGTCCGCGCCCGTTCGATCAGCGAGGCCATCGTCGCCGAGGCGGCCGACTCCGGGGCCGGCCTGGTCATCCTCGGCTCGGCCCCCCGCTGGCGGACGCAGTCGCGGTTCTTCAGTCCGACGGTCGACGAGGTCCTGCGCCGCGCGCCCTGCGAGGTGATGGTCGTCACTTTCCCCGACGGCGTCCTCGACGAGCCCGAAGGAGCATGATGCAGGCATGAAGGTCGTGATCATCGGTTGCGGGCGCGTCGGCGCCGCCCTGGCGCACACCCTCTCCGACGACGGGTGGAAGGTCGTGGTGGTCGAGCTCAAGGAGGAGAACCTCGGCCGCCTGGGCCCCGACTGGCGCCATCCGCTGGTCCTCGGGCACGGCATGGACGAGAAGGTGCTCGAGAAGGCCGGCGTCGCCGCCGCCGACGTGCTGATCGCCGCCACCGACGGCGACAACACCAACCTGGTGGTCGCCCAGGTGGCGGTGCAGCGTTACAAGGTGCCGCACGTCGCGGCGCGCATCCAGGACCCCGCGCGCGCCGACGCCTACGCGGGCCGCGGCTTCGAGGTGATCTCGCCGGTGAAGATGGCGATCGACGGGCTCGCCGACTTCGCGAGGCGGGCCAAGGGGGACGGGGGCTGATGTTCGCGATCGTGGTGGGCGGGGGGAAGGTGGGGGCCAACGTGACGCGGTCGCTGGCCGAGCGCGACCAGGAGGTCGTGCTCGTCGAGGCGAAGGCGACCCGGGCCGACACCCTCGAGTCGGAGTTCGGCCACCGCGTCGTGCACGGCGACGGCACCGAGCTCTACGTGCTGGAGGCCGCCGGCGTGACCCGCCCGCCCGACATCGTGGTCGCGGTGACCGGCGACGACGAGGACAACCTGGTGATCGCCCAGCTCTGCCGCGAGCGCTACGGCGTGGAGAAGGTGATCGCCCGCGTCAACGACCCGCGCAACCAGGCCCACTTCGACCTGCTCGGCGTCACCCCCACGGTGTGCCCGACACAGCGCATCCTGGCGCTGATCGAGCACGAGGTGCCCCAGCACGCGCTGGTCCACCTCCTCGAGCTGCGCAAGGAGAACCTCGAGATCATCGAGGTCGAGATCGGCCCCACCTGTCCCTGCGTGGGCACCGCGGTCGACAGGCTCGGCCTGCCGCGAGGATCGAAGTTGATCTCCATCGTGCGCGACGGCGTCGCGGAGATCGCCGTCGGGGCGACCGTCCTCGAGCCCGGCGACCAGGTGCTGGCGATCCTCGAGCCCGACCGCGAGGACGAGGTGCGGAGGCTCCTGCTCGGCCGCTGAGCGGCGGGCGGCGAACCGGGTGCCCAGGGTGACCGAGCCGATGCACGCATCGTGAGCGACGCCGCGGCCGAGCGGCGCGAGCGGGTCCTCGCCGCCCTGGTGGAGGCCGGCGACGGCGGCGTGTCGGGCGAGGCGCTCGCCGACGAGCTGGCGTGCTCGCGCGCGGCGGTGCACCGCCACGTGGAGGCGCTCCGTCGCGAGGGCCTCGCCATCGCGAGCGCCCACGACGGCTACCGCCTCCCGCCGGAGGCCGACCCGGTCGTGCCCCTGATCGTCGCCCCGCGCCTCGGCCCGCCCCTGGCGGGCCCGGTCGTCTGGTTGCGCGAGACCGGATCGACCAACGACGAGCTGGTCGCGCGGGCCCGGGCGGGGGCGCCCGAGGGCACCGTGGTCGGCGCCGACCGCCAGAGCGCCGGCCGCGGCCGGCGCGGGCGCAGCTGGCTGGCCGCCGACGGCCACGCCCTGCTCGTGTCGGTGCTGCTGCGGCCGGGGGTCGCGCCGGTCGACGCCGGGCTGCTGCCCCTGGTGGTCGCGGTGGCGACGGCCGACGCGCTCGGCGACGACGCGGAGATCATCTGGCCCAACGACGTCCTGATCGGCGGCCGCAAGGTGGCCGGCATCCTCTGCGAGATGTCGGCCGACCAGGACCGGATCGCATGGGCGGTCGCCGGCATCGGCGTCAACGTGCGCTCGGCGCCCGACCTCGACGACGCCCGCTGGATGCCCGGCGCGCTGTCGGACCGCGGCGCCCCGCCGGCCCGGGCCGACCTGCTCGTGTCGCTGCTCGGCCACCTCGGCCGCCGCTACGCGGAGTGGGTCGCCGAGGGGCCGGCGGCGACCCTCGCGGCGTTCTCCTCCCGCGACGCCCTTGCCGGGCGCCAGGTGGTGGTGAGCCTGCCCGGCGAGGAGGTCGCGGGCTCCTGCGAGGGCACCGACGACCTCGGCCGCCTGCGCGTCCGCACCGAGGTGGGCGAGCGCCTGCTCGGAGCGGGCGAGGTGGTGCGGGTCTCGCACTAGGACACTAGCCCGCGGGCGTGTCCTCCAGGCTCCGCTTGAGCCGCCCGAGGCGGTCGTCCCAGGCCGATTCGGCCGCCGCCAGCCAGGAGGCGGTGGGGTGGAGGGCGCCGGGGCGCAGGCGGTAGCGCACCTCGCGCCCGGCGCCGCCCCCGGCGCGCTCCACCAGGCCGGCATCGCCGAGCGTGGCCAGGTGCTTGGCGAGCGCCTGCCGCGTGATCGGGAAGGCGTCGGTGAGCACCGGCACGCTGGTGACGCCGTCGCGCAGCAGGGCCTCGACGATCGCCCGGCGGGTGGGGTCGGCGAGCGCACCGAACACCGCTCCGAGCTCGTCGCTCACACGCACACGGGGGAGAAGGCCATCGCCAGACGGGCGATCGGCAGTGCCGGGACGGTCTCGGTCACCACGACCCGCGCGCCCGCGGGCGCGGCGACCACGAGGAACTCGACACGAGTGGCCGGGCCCTCGCCCTCCCACCACCACCACACCAGGCGGTGCGGGGCGTCGGAGGTCTCCACCAGCACCTCGCGGCCGGGCTCGTCGAGCCAGCGCTCGCGCCCCTCCTCGGTGGCGAGGGCGTCGAAGACCTCCTCGGGGCTGGCCTCGACCTCGATCTCACGCCGTGCCGGCATCGCGGCTCCTTTGACAATCGATTGGTTGCTATCGTGACTGACAACCTACGAGTTGTCGAAAGGATAGCCCATGCCGCTCGTGCCCATGGTCGTCGAGCAGAGCCCCCGCGGGGAGCGTTCGTTCGACATCTACTCCCGCCTGCTCAACGAGCGGATCGTCTTCCTCGGCACGGCTGTCGACGACGAGATCGCGAACCTGATCGTGGCGCAGCTCCTGCACCTCGAGAGCGACGACCCCGACAAGGACATCTCCCTCTACATCAACTCCCCCGGGGGAGTCGTCTACGCCGGGCTCGCCATCTACGACACGATGCAGTTCATCCGCCCCGACGTCCGCACGATCGGCTTCGGCGTGGCCATGAGCATGGGCTCGCTGCTGCTCGCGGGCGGCGCTCCGGGCAAGCGGATGGCCCTGCCCAACAGCCGCATCCTCATCCACCAGCCGAGTGGCGGCTTCCAGGGGCAGGCGAGCGACATCGAGATCCACGCCCGCGAGACCCTCGCCCTCCGGGAGAGGGTCAACGAGATCTACGCGCACCACACCGGCCAGCCGATCGAGCGCATCGAGGCCGACATGGACCGCGACCGCTTCTTCACGGCCGACGCCGCGGCCGACTACGGCCTGATCGACCGCGTCATCAGCTCACACGAGATCTCGTCCACCCCGACCGGCTTCCGCGCTGACTGAGCCTCAGCGCGCGGCGCGGGAGCTCGTTCCGCGACCCGCCGATCGTGTGCCGTTGCCGAGCGAATCTCCCGCCAGGCTAGGACGCAGGTCAGGCCCGGTACTGGTAGTACCGGGCCTGCCGAGGACGACGCATGGCGATGAGATGCAGCCGGCAACGGTGCACGATCAGTGGTGGTGGGGGGCGTCGCAGGAGTCGTGATGACAGTGGCACTCGGGGGCCTTCGGGTTCTTCTCGCAGAACTCCGAGCAGAACCGCTCGCCCTTCTTCGCCTCGCAGGTGCAGACCTTGTGCTGGCAGACAGCCATCGGGTGACCCCCCGTTCTCGTGGACACGGCCATCCTCGCATCCGCGACCGGGGGCGGCGCAACCGCGCCGCCCCCGGTCCGTGATCAGGCCCGGGCGGCCTTCGCGATGGCGGCGGCCAGCTCGGCCGGGCGCGAGAGCAACGGGATGTGGCCGGCGTCGACCTCCACGGTCTCGGTCGCGTTGGCGGCCATGCGGCGCTGGAGCCCGGGCGAGAACACCTTGTCCTGCGTGGTGAGGATGTAGGTGCTCGGGTGCTCCTTCCAGCCGAGGCGGGTCGGCGACTCGCCGAACACCGACAGGCGGTGGGTGCCGAGGCCCGCGATGATCGGCGCGGCCTGCTCGTCGGAGACGTCGTTGAACAGGTGCGTCTTCGCCCCGGCCGGATCGATCGTCGAGAGGCCGTCATCGGTCCCGACGATCGCCTCGCCGAGCGCGCTCGGGCTCGGGTCCTCGGCCATCAGGCTGCCGGTGGACTGGCCCTCGCCGGGCAACGCGGCGCAGACGTAGACCAGGTGCGTGACGGTGCTGTTGCCCGCCGACGCCTCGGTGACCGGCACGCCCGCGTAGGAGTGGCCCACCAGCACGGCGGGGGCGCTCAGGCGCTCCAGCGCGGCGCGGATCGCGGCGGCGTCGTCGGCCATCGTGCTCGGGCCCGGGCCCGCCGAGGGCAGGTCGATCGCCGTGCTCTCGACACCCAGCTTCTCGAGCTCCGCCTGCACGAAGCCCCACGCCCACGCCCCGCCCCACGCACCATGGACCAGCAGCACCGGTGCTGCGCTCATCGACTCCCCCTGGATCTGACGACGGACGAACCTGCCTACGGGGGGCGCGGGCGAACGGATCACCGTTTCCCGCCCCGCCGCGCTGGGGAGAACCTCGCCGTGGCCCGGAGGCGCCGCCCTGCGGCGGGCGCCCCGGCCCTTCCGCCACTTCGCACAGCCGACGAGGGAGCACCGCGTATGGCCAGGATCGCCGTCATCTACTACAGCGCGACGGGCAACGTCCACCGTCTCGCCCACGCCGTCACCGAGGGGGCCGAGGCCGCGGGGTCGGAGGTGCGTCTGCGCCATGTGGCCGAGACCGCGCCCGAGGAGGCCATCGCACAGAACGCCGACTGGGCGGCCCATCGCACCGCGATGGACGACGATCCGGTGGCGAGTCTCGACGACCTCGAGTGGTGCGACGCCTACATCCTCGGCACGCCGACCCGGTTCGGGAACGTGGCGGCGCAGCTGAAGCAGTTCATGGACACGACGGGCCCGCTGTGGGGCGCGGGGAAGCTGGCCGACAAGGTGGCCGCGGGCTTCACCAGCAGCCAGAACGCCCATGGCGGGCAGGAGTCGACGCTGCTCGCGCTCTACAACACCACGCACCACTGGGGCGCGATCATCGCCGCCCCCGGCTACACCGACCCCCGCGTCTTCGAGGGGGGCGGCAACCCCTACGGCGCCAGCGCGGTCGACGGCACGACCGAGGGCGAGCTCACGGCGGCCCGGTACGTGGGCGAGCGCGTGGCGACGATCGCGGACCGGCTGGCCGCATAGTCTTCGCCGTGTGATCGTCGCGATGTACCACGGGGCGGGCCGGATCGTCCTCGAGGAGCGGCCCGACCCGGTCGCGGGGCCGGGTGAGCTGGTGGTGCGGGTGCGGGCCTGCGGGCTGTGCGGCAGCGACCTGATGCAGTGGTACCAGGACCCCCGGGCGCCGGTGGTCCTGGGCCACGAGCCCGTGGGGGAGGTGGCGCAGGCGGGCGCGGGCGCCATCCTGGAGGTGGGCGCCCGCGTCTTCGTCCACCACCACGTCCCGTGCATGACCTGCGCTCTCTGCCGCGCCGGGCGCCACACGCTCTGCGCGACCTTCCGCAGCAGCCGCATCGACCCCGGCGGCCTCGCCGAGCGGATCCGGGTGCCGGCCGAGAACGCCCGCCTCGACGTGCTCGAGGTGCCGGAGCATGTCTCCGACGCCGCCGCCACGCTGATCGAACCGCTCGGGTGCGTCATCCGCGGGCAGCGCTGGGCGGGGGTCGGCCCGGGCTCTCGGGTGGCCGT
>LNEQ01000151.1 GCA_001464995.1 Actinobacteria bacterium Ga0077541 | reverse complement strand
GCGAACGCCCTCATCCTCGAGGGCATGACGGCGATCATCATCAACCTCAACAAGCGCTACGGCGGAGAGGCCAGCCTCTCGATCTCCGGGCTCGAGAACGCCCCGGAGCGCCCCGCCTGATCCACTGCGGGAGGACGGCGCCGGTGCGCCGTCCTCCCGCCGCGTGGCTCTACCAGCCGCGCCATTCGGTGTGGGCCGCCGCGCCCCGGCGCGCCGGCGGCGCCGTCTCGCCGTCGGTCACGGGGTGGCCGACGTAGACGAGGCCGACCAGCGCATCCCGCGGACCGAGGCCGAGCGCCTCGCAGACCTCGGGCTCGTCGGTCATCGTCCCGGTGCGCCAGATCGCGCCGAGGCCTCGGGCGTGCGCGGCGAGCAGCAGGTTCTGCACCGCCGCGGCGACCGCATCGCGATCCTCGCGCGCGCGCACGGGGTCCTCGCCCGGGATCAGGCAGCAGGCGATCACCACGGGGGCGCGATCGAGCAGGGCGGCCTCCTTGGCGCGGCCCTCGGGCGTCAGGTTCGCCCGCGTGCGGGCGACCGCCTGCGCGTGCGCCTCGCCCACGGCCCCGCGCGCGTCGCCGGCCAGCACCACGAAGCGCCAGGGCGCGGTCTCCTTGTGATTCGGCGCAGCGACGGCGGCGTCGAGGAGCTCCTCGACGACCTCGCGCGCCACGGGAGCGGCCCTCACGCGACCGACGCTCCGCCGGCCGTGGATGGCCGACAGCACCGGGTCTTGATCCTCGTCGAAGCCCAGGTGGTGTCCCAGCTCGTGGAGCACCGTGATCCGCACCTGCTCGACCATGTCCGGCCGGTGCGGGTAGTGGTCGATGAGGGGGTGCATGTAGATGGCGATGCGCGCGGGCAGGATCCCTGACGGCAGCCCGCCCTCGATGAGGGGTACGCCGATGTAGAGGCCGTAGAGCGGCCCCATGTCTCCGCGGGCGTGCTCCTCGACGACGACGGCGACCTCGTCGAGGGCCGAGGCGAAGGGCTCGGGGATCGCGTCCATGGCCTCCGCCACGAGGTCCTCGAATTCGTCGCGCCCGATCGTCACGTCCCCGATGCTAGTGATCCCCCCGTTCGGGGGGCGTGGCCCACCCTCCATCCGGTGGTACTCGCACACCCCGGTCGACGCTTACCTGACTTCCACGGACGGATCCGAAGGGAGCACGGTGTGACGACCCGCAGGTGGACGAGGTGGACGGCGGCCGCTCTGGCGGCCGTGGCGCTCCTGACGGCCGCCCCCGCGGCGCCGGCGGCCGGGGAGCCCACGGCGATCCCCCTCTCGCGGGCGCTGACCCTCCTGGAGACCGGGGGCGCCGAGTCGGCCAAGCTGACGGGCAACATCGGAGCCCAGAGCCTCGTGGTGCGCGTGGGAGGGCGCGAGCGCATCACCGCGCTGCCGAGCGGCCTCACCGAGCGGGTGATCGACGCCGCCCAGGAGGGGAACGTGCCCCTGCGCGTCATCGCCCCGCCGGCCGAGGCGGCCGACGTGGGCGACGAGGGCGGCGCCGGCTTCCGGCTGCAGGCCTTCGCGCAGACCTGGGGGCCGCTCATCCTGCTCGCGGGGCTCGTGATCGTCTCGGCGCTCGCCCTGCGCGTCGCCGGCGGCGCGCGCTTCAAGCACAACGTACGTCCGGTGCGCTCGCCCTCGCGCTTCACGGACGTCGCCGGGATCGACGAGATCCGCGACGAGGTGGCCGAGATCGCCGACGTCCTGCGGGCGCCGGAGAGGTTCGACCGGGTGGGCGCCACGCTGCCGCGCGGCATCATCCTCCACGGTCCTCCGGGCACCGGGAAGACGCTGCTCGCACGGGCGGTCGCGGGGGAGGCCGGGGTGCCGTTCTTCAGTGCCTCCGGCTCGGAGTTCGTCGAGGTCTACGGCGGGCTGGGATCCAAGCGGGTCCGCGCGCTCTTCGCCGCCGCGCGCAAGGCGGCCCCCTCGGTCGTGTACATCGACGAGATCGACGCGGTCGGGGCGCGGCGCACCGGCCACGCATCCTCGGGGGAGCGGGAGCAGACGCTCGATCAGCTGCTGACCGAGATGGACGGATTCGCCACCCACCCCACCCGGCCCGTGGTGGTGCTGGCATCGACCAACCGCATCGAGGACCTCGACCCGGCCCTCGTACGCTCGGGCCGCTTCGACCGCAAGATCGCGGTCGGGCTGCCGGGCAAGGATGCGCGGCGCGAGATCCTCGACGTGCACCTGCGGGGCCGCCCGCTGTCGCCCGGCACCGACGCCCAGACCATCGCGGCCTTCACGGTGGGCATGGCCGGCGCCGATCTGGCGGCCCTCTGCAACGAGGCCTCCTTCGAGGCGGCGCGGGCCGGGACCGACACGATCTCGCTCCCGCACTTCCGCCGGGCCCTCATGCGCCTGGCGGCGGGGCCCGAGCGGCGGGGCCGGCTCCTGTCGGAGGACGAGCGGCTGCTGGTGGCCTACCACGAGATGGGCCACGCGCTGGTGGGGCACATGTCTCCGCTGTGCGACCCGGTCGAGCGGGTGACCGTCATCCCGCAGGGCATGGCCCTCGGCGTCACCATCGCCCTGCCCTCGGAGGACAAGTTCCTGGCGACGCGGCAGGAGTGCATCGAGCGGATGGGCATGATCATGGCCGGCCGGGCGGCGGAGGAGCTCGTCTTCGGCGAGTTCACGAGCGGCGCAGCGGACGACCTGATCCGCGTCTCCACCCTTGCGAGACGCATGGTGGGGGAGATGGGAATGGGGGCGCAGACGACCGCGCAGAGCCTGGCCAACGGCCTTCCCGGCACGCAGGGCGCCGAGGCCTCCGAGCGGGCGGAGGCGGCGGCGCACCGCTTGGTCGAGGAGGCCTTCCGCACGGCGACGGGCGTGCTCGCACAGCACATCGCGTTGCTCCACGAGGGCGCCCGGAGGCTGATGGAGGAGGAGGCGCTGGAGCGCGACCAGCTGGCCGAGCTCTTCGGTCCGCGCCCGGCCTCGCGCAGGCTCCACCCCCTGGGGGAGCCCCGGATCCCGCTCTGATGGAGACGCGCCAATTGGCGGACAAGCCGTCCGCCAATTGGCGCGCACCCCGGAACGGACGCGGCCTCGTTCGGGCGCATGTGGGCGCGGATCCGTCGGCCTACGACGGGCACCATGACCGTATGGCGCGAACGCTCTACAAGGCACGGGGCATGGGATCGAGCCCTCCGTGCGCGATCTGCATGGGACCGGGGTCGGGCCCCCGTGCGCGTATGCACCTGCCCTTCGGCCTGAGCGTGTGGCTGTGCGCCGCCCACCGGTCCGAGGAGTTCCTCACCCGGCGCGCCGGGAGGGACCTCGTCGTGAGCCTGTCCGGCGTGTGGGACGCCGCCGGGTGCATGACCGCATCCCGTCAGCGGGCTCTGCGCGGGTACCTGGCGCGCGTGGCCCCCGTGCAGACGCCCGCGCGGCGGCCCGGGTCCTACTCGTGGCCCGCCCTCCGGAACGAGGCCGAGATGCGGTTCGCCCGAGGCGACCCACCGCAGGCCGTCATCCGCGAGCTCCGGGAGCGCCACTCCGGCGATCCCGCCACCGCCCCCAGCGTTCGGACCATGCAGCGGTGGTTCGCCGAGGCACGCTGGCGCGACCCCGGGGCCGGGGGGTCCGAAGCGGCCCCCTCGGGTGGGGACGGGGGACCACCTCGCAGGGGCTCGCTCCCGTCCCCACCCGGGCCCGCCCGGGGCGGGCCGGTGCACGACGGGTCACTCGTCGTCGGGCAGGAACTCCGCGGTGACGGCCTCGCCGACGTCGAGCGGCCCCCTCAGCAGGCCGTTCTCAGTCATCCAGTCCGCGAAACGGCGCCACTCGGCCGGATCGACCGTGAGGGTGGGCTCATCGGAGGGAGACAGGATCTCGGCGGTCACCTCGAGCTGTGCGGCGACGGTCTCCCGGTCGAGATCCTCGTTGGCCGCGATCAGGGCGTCGACCGCCCCGGCCTGGTCGGTGGCGGCCCAGTCCTGACCGGTCCTCAGTCCCGTCAGGAACGCCCTCACCATGTCGGGCCGGTCGCGGATCGTGTCGTCGCTGGTCACGACCACGAGCTCGTCGTAGTCGGGCACTCCGTGCTCCTCGAGCCGGAACGCCTCGACGTCCACGCCCTCGCGCTGGAGCTCGATCTGCTCGACGTTCCAGTAGGCGCCGATGACCGCATCGACACGCCCGGCGGCGAGGGCCGGTGCGAGCGTGAAGCCGATGTTGCGCACCGTGACCTTCGCGGGATCCCCGCCGGCCGACCGCACGACCGCCTCGAGCAGCGGCCGGTCCGACGGAACGCCCGCCACCCCGACGGTCTTGCCCTCGAGGTCGCGCGGCGTCGAGATGCCCCGGTCCGCGCGCACCAGGACGGTGTTGAGCGGGTGGGTGACCAGCGCGCCGACCGCGACGACCGGGACGCCCTCCGCCCGCGCGAGCAGGACCTCCTGCTGGTAGGAGATCGCGAAGTCCGCCCTGCCGGCGCCCACCTGCTTCAGAGAGGCCGCGGGGTCGCTCGGCACGCTCGCGGTGACCGCCAGGCCCTCGTCCTCGAAGTAGCCCTGCTCGACGCCGCCGTAGATGCCGGCGTGGTCCACGTTGGGGAACCAGTCGAGGATCAGGCTCACCGGCCGGGTCTCGGCGGCGGTCTCGTCGTCGCCACCGCAGCCGGCGGCGAGCAGGCCCCCGGTGACGACAGCGGCGGCGAGGACGAGCAGGGCACGACGGCGGATCATGGGCGTCTCCAGGTCGGGCGGACGGAGTGGCGGCGGTGGGGGAGAGCGATGCGCTCGGCGAGGCTCACGGCCCCGAAGAAGGCGAGACCGATCAGCGCCAGCAGCACGATCGCCGCGAAGCTGCGGGCGGTTCGGAACTCGGCCGTGGAGAACTCGGACAGGTACCCCAGGCCCCGGTCCGCCCCCACGTACTCCGCGACGACGGCCCCGGTGACGGCGAAGACGGCCGACATGCGAAGACCCGAGAACATGGTCGGCAGCGCGGCGGGCAGGGTGACGCGCCGGTAGGTCCACCACCGGCTCGCTCCGAGGGTCCTCATCGCGCGGCCGACCGCGGGGTCGACGCCGCGGAGGCCGTCGACGCCCGTGACCACGACGGGGAAGAAGGCCACGACGAAGGCCACCATCACCTGGGCGGTGCCGTAGCTCAGCCAGATCGCGACCAGCGGCGCGACCGCGAGGATCGGGATCGCCTGGCTTGCGACGACCCAGGGGTAGACCGCGCGGCCGACGGCCGGCGATCCCGCGATCGCCATCGCGAGAGCCGTCCCGAGCACGGCGGCCAGCGCGAAGCCGACGGCCGACTCGGCGATCGTGGCCTGGGCGTGGAACCAGAGCCGCTCACGGTCCGACCACATCACCTCGGCCACGTCGGCGGGCGACGGCAGGAGCCACGGCCGCGGCGCCGCGATCCAGATGATCATCTGCCACGCGAGCAGCCCCGACAGGGGCAGCAGCGCGAGTGGCAGCCGGCGCAGCGCCGCGGTGCGGTGCGGCTCCGGGAGGGCCTCGGAGGGCGCGGCGGCGAGCCGTCCGGCCGTGCTCACGCCAGGGCCCCCGTCGCGCGCAGGGTGGCCAGGATCTCGGCCCGCGGCTCGGAGAAGGCCGGGTCGGCGAGGTCGTCGAGCGACCGCGGGCGGCGCATGGCGACCGGGATCTCACCCACGACCCGCGCAGGCCGCGCCCCGCACACGAGCACCCGGTCGGCCAGCAGGACCGCCTCGTCGAGGTCGTGGGTCACCAGGAGCGTCGTGGGGCGGTCGCGCGCCCACGTGTCCGCGAGGACCCCCCGCAGGTCGGCGCGGGTGAGCGCGTCGAGCGCCCCGAAGGGCTCGTCGAGCAGCCACATACGCGTCCCGCCCAGCATGGTGCGGGCGAGCGCCACGCGCTGGCGCATGCCCCCGGACAGCGCGTGGGGGTAGTGATCCTCGAAGCCGGACAGGCCGAAGCGGGCCAGCGTCCTCCGGGCGGCCGCGGTCGCCTCGTCGGCGGCGGTGCCCGCCAGGAGGGAGCCGACGCGCACGTTGTCGAGCACGGTCCTCCACGGCATCAGGGCATCGGTCTGGGGCATCAGCGTCAGCCGCCCGAGGCGGTCCCCGGAGGGGAGGTCGTCGAGCAGCACCGCCCCGGCATCGGGCTCGATGAGTCCCGCGAGCACCGAGAGGAGGGTGCTCTTGCCGCAGCCCGACGGGCCGACCAGGGCGACGAACTCGCCGGGCCCGATGCGGAGGTCGAGGCCGGCGAGCACCGGGGTGCCCCCGAGGGCGAGGGTCAGCCCCCGCGCCTCGATCGACGACGCCGCGGCGTGCTCAGACATCGTGCTCCCAGCCGGGTGAATCGACCGTCACGATGCCGCCCCCGGCATCGCAGAGCTCCGCGCCGGGCTCTCCCGCCCCCAGCGTGCCGACGACCGTCAGCGGAATGGCGAGCGTCGCTCGGGCGGCGTCCAGCAGTCGCGGGGGAACGGCCGCCAGCAACTCGTAGTCCTCACCCCCCGTCGTGGCCATGACGGCCGCATCGCGGCCGAGCGCGGCGGCGACCGCCCCGACGCCGTCCGCGACAGGAACCCGGTCGAGCTCGATGCGGGCGCGCAGGCCGCTCGCGCGCCCGAGACGCGCGGCGTCGAGCAGCAGCCCGTCGGAGAGGTCCATCATCGCCTGCACGCCGGCCCGGGCCAGCGCACGCCCCGCGTCGAGGCGCGGCTCGGGGCGCAGATGGGCGCCGATGAGCGCGTCGCGGCGCGGGTGGCGGGCCTCCAGGGCGGGATGCTCGAGCAGGGCGAGCCCGGCGGCGGATGCGCCGAGCCGTCCGGTGACGCAGAGCAGGTCGCCCTCCCGGCCGCCCGAGCGCCTCACGGGCGGCACACCGGGCTGAGGACGTCCGATCGCCGTGATGCCGATGACCAGCGTCGCAGCGGACGTCACGTCGCCGCCGGCCACCGTCACCGCGAACGCGGACGCCATCTCCTCGATGCCGGCCGACAGCTCGTCCGCCATGCCCGACTGCACGAACCCCGGCGGCAGGCCGAGCCCGACCACGACCGCGACGGCGACCACACCCATCGCGGCGAGGTCGGAGAGGTTGACGGCGACGGCCTTCGCCCCGAGGTCCCGTGCGTCGCAGGTCTCCCGGCGGAAGTGGACCCCCTCGACGAGCATGTCGTGGGTGACCACGGCCGGTCCGCCGAGGTCGAGGATCGCAGCATCGTCTCCGATGCCGAGCGCGGTGCCCGGGTGGAGTGCGGTTCGCGACGCGATGCGCTCGATGAGCGCGAGCTCCGACATCGGAGTGACGGCCTCCCTTCGCTGGAATTACCCAGATCAGGTTCAAGGGTCGAGGCCTTCGCCTCCTCTCAGCCGCCCTCCGGCAGCTCCCCTGTGCCGAGCGACCCTACCAGAGACCTCTCGACGAGCTCATGGTCGGATCTCCCGGCGCCGATACCACCATCGGTGCGTGACCCAGGGATGGGGGAGCCACCGCCGACAGCGGCCGGCGTCTAGCCGGCCGCCTCCCGAGACCGCCGGTAGCGATCGAGCGCGAGCTCGCGCCGCTCGCGGTGGTCGACCCGCGGCGCCGGGTAGTCGCTTCCGATGCGACACCCGGCGCCGCGCTGTTCCTCGGCGCTCATCGTCCAGGGCTCGTGGAGGCGCGCGGTGGGCACATCGCGCAGCTCGGGGACGAAACGGCGCACGTAGTCGCCGTCGGGATCGAAGCGCTGGCCCTGGCGGATGGGGCTCATGATGCGGAAGTACGGGGCGGCGTCGGTGCCCGTGCCGGCGGTCCACTGCCAGCCGCCGTTGTTGTTGGCCGGGTCGCCGTCCACGAGGCCCTGCATGAAGACCGTCTCCCCGCGGCGCCAGTCGATGAGCAGGTCCTTCACCAGGAACGAGGCCACCACCATCCGCGCCCGGTTGTGGATCCACCCGGTCTCGGCGAGCTGCCGCATCCCGGCGTCGACGATCGGATAGCCCGTCTGCCCGGCGGTCCATGCGGCGAGGTGCGCGGGATCGTCGTCCCATTCGATGGCGCGCAGGTCGGCCCGGAGCGCGGTGCGCGCCACCTCCGGGTGGCGGGCCAGGTGGTGGTGGTAGAACTCGCGCCAGCAGAGCTGACGCCAGAAGGCCTCGCGGCCGGGCGACAGGTGCCCGGGGACTCCGAGCGCGCGGCCCACCTGCGCAGGCGTGCACATGCCGAGGCGAAGGTATGCGGACAGATGGGACGTCGCGTCCTCGCCCATCAGGTCGCGGCGCTCGGCGTAGGCGTCGGCCCCGCCGTCGCGCACGAACGCCACCAGCCGCGCCCGCGCCGCGGCGGGGCCGGCCGGCAGGGGCGGGTCGCCGGACGGGAGCCTCTCGAGCCCCGCACTCGGCAGCGAGGGCCCCGACAGCGCCGAGGGCGCCGGCACGTGCGCCGGCAGCGGATGCCCGCGCCAGGCCCGGCTGAAGGGCGTGAAGACGAGGTAGCCCGCTCCCGAGGACCCCGGCAGGTCCTCCGGCTCGGCCACGAGGCCACCGGCGGTCTCGCGCGCAGCGCCTCCGCCACGCGGGCGTCCCGTCGCCGGCCGAAGGGCGAGACCTCGCGCATCCATGTCACCGCGGCGGCACCCGACTCGGCGGCGACCTCAGGGACGACCCGGTGCGGGGCGCCCTCCCGCACCACCAGACGCGCGCCGCGGGAGGCCAGCTCGGAGTCGAGCTCCTCCAGGCCCGCACGCAGGAACCGCAGTCGTGCCGGAGCGGCATGGTGCCTGCGTCCGAGCAGCGCCGGATCGAGCACGAAGAGGCACACGACCGGCCCGGCGTCGGCCGCCGCGCGCAACCCCGGGTGGTCGGCGATCCGCAGATCGCGGCGGAACCAGACGACCGTCGGGCGCGCCGGGCTCACCGCGCCGGCGCCTCCCGGGCCCGCTCCTCGAGTAGTTCACGCGTGCGCCGGTGCCGCTCCTCGAAGGCCGCGCCGAGCTGGCGGCGGACCGCGAGCCGGTCGATCAGCCGGCCGAGCGGACCGGCGGGGAGGGAGTAGGTGACACGGTCGGTCATCCGGGTCCGGCCGTCATCGGTCGCGGCGAAGAGGTGCTCGTGCCGCCACGTCGCGAACGGCGAGCGCTCCGCGACGTCGACGATGCGGTGGGGCTCGGTGACGTCGGCGATGCGCACCCGCCATGTGAGCCCGACGGGCATCGGCCTCTGGCGCATCCGCATGATCACCAGCGCCCCCTCGACCACGGGGAAGACGCCCTCGACCGAGAGGATCCGGGTCGAGGCGGGGGAGATCAGAGCCGCGTTGCGCGTGTCGAGATGGAACGCGAACACATCCTCGAGCGGCGCCGCGATCTCGACGGAGCGCTCGAGAGACGAGGGGGAGGGCATGGGTCGATCCTAGTGCGGGGGCGGCCGCTCCCGTCCGGGATCCGCTCATGCGCCAATTGGCGCATCGGTCGCGCGCCGATTGGCGGATCACCCCGCCGCGGCGCCCTCCGGCCCCGCACCGCCCGCGATCAGCGGCGGCGGCAGGCCCCGGAGATCCTGACGCGGCGCGTCGAGCGGACCGTGCCGACGTTCGAGCTCACGCTCATCGAGAGGGAGAGGCGCGAGCCGCAGACCGGAAGCCTCGAGAGGGGGATGAGGGCGGTCACACGGCCCCCGGCCGGCACGCGGCCCCGGCGCTGGGCCGTCTTGACTCCCGCCTTCGGCGACGTCATCCGGACGTTCCATGTCAGCGGACCCGTCCCGGTGGCGGTGAAGGTGACCCGGACGCAGTCGCGACAGGTGGTCCGGGACTTCCTGACGGTGGGCTTCGGCCGCACCCGGACGGCGGCGACGCTGCGCATCGCGGGCCGGATGGCCGCGATCGCGGCGGGCGGCGGGGCGGCGGGCGGCGTCGCGACGATCGGGCCCGAGAGGGCGGTCGCGCAGTTGCGCACCGCGTCGCAGACGGTGCCGCGGTACCAGCGGGTCTCCCCGGGCGCGGCGGTCTCGTCGTAGGTGACCGGAGCCGCCTGGGACGCGCCGGTCGCCGCGTAGGTCGTGCCGTCGGTGGAGCGCTCGAGCCGGAAGGAGGTGATCCCCGACGGCGAGGACATCGGGCCTGCGGCGTCGTGGCCCGACAGCACCACCGACAGGCCGGAGGTCACCGGCGTGACGTTCAGGGACGGCACCGGGTGGGCGGTGTCGTAGGCGCGCGCGAGGGCGAGGGCCCGGGGGACGTCGAGGATCCCCGCGCCCGTGAACCGGTTCCACGCCGCCGAGCTCGTGCGGGTCGCCGAGCGGCGGATCACGTCCGCGGTCTGCTCGGCGCTCATCTGCGGGTTGACGTTGCGCGCGAGGGCGGCCGCGCCGGCCACCAGTGGAGCGGCGAAGCTCGTGCCCTCGCCGTAGCCGTACCGGCCGTTGCCGGTCGACAGCTCGGTGACGACCCGCGTACAGCGCCCGCTGTTGGGGTCGTCCCACAGGGTGGTGAGGTTGGTCGGGATCGTCGAGAAGACCCCGTCGCCGCAGTCGCCCGCACCGGCTCCCGGCGCGGCGACCGAGACGAAGTCGTTCGCCGAGGAGAACGGGGCGTGGTCGCCGAAGGGATCGGTCGCCCCCACGCTGAGGCCCTGGCCCCAGGAGCCCTTCAGGCCGCCGACGGCGGCCGCGGGGTACTGAACGGCGTTGCCGGACTGGAAGTTGTTGCCGGCGGCCGCGACGATCAGCACGTCCTTCTGCGCCGCGTAGGCGAGGGCCGACTTCTCCACCGACGACAGCACCGCTCCGCCGTAGCTGAGATTCACCACCTTGGCGCCGGAGTCGACCGCCTTCACGATGCCGCTGGCCGAGTCGGCGCTCTTGATGACGCCGTTGGTCGTGATGCGGATCGGGATGACGGTCGTCGCGCCCGCGACCCCGTGTCCTCCGAGCCCGTTGCCCTCGATCGCCGAGATCAGGCCGGCGACGAACGTGCCGTGGCCGACGAAGTCGCGCACCCCGGTGCCCCCGCTGAGGACGTCGTGCGTCGGGCCGATCCGGCCCGCGAGGTCGGCGTGGTTGACGTCGATGCCGCTGTCGACCACCGCGACCTTCACCGGGACGGCCGGGGGGATGTAGGAGAGGCCCTCGCCCGGGGCGATCGCGTTCATCGCCCAGATGTACTCGCGCCCGGTCTCCTCATCGACGTCGTCCGCGGCGATGACGAAGAGCGTCCGGTCGCGAGAGGGCTCGATCCAGTCGACGCGCCGGTCGTCGCCCACGATCCGCCGGACGTCCCCGACGCCCTCGCCCGAGATCTCGAGCGCCCCGATGCGCGGGATCGCCCGGACCTCGAGGCCCTCCCGGCGCAGCTCGGCGGCCAGGGCCTGCGCCTCCTGGGGCGATCCCGCCCCCACGACGGTCGTCGGCTCGCCGTCCGACGCCAGCGCCGTCGGGGCAGAGACCATCGCAGCGAGAGCCGCCGCGGCGGCCAGCCCCCTCCGCAGAACCCGCCACGCGCTTGCGGGCGTACCTGACACGACGGCCCAGCTTAGGGGTTCCCGGGCCGGCGCGGGCCTGGACGATCGGACTGTCGCGCACGTCGAAGGTCGGGGATCGGGTCCCGTGGACCACGGGGGGTCGCCGGATCGCGGTCGCCGGCCGATGAGAGTGGTGTCCCGCACAAGGAGCCGCCCGTGCATCGCCGTGCCCGCCTCGTCGTCCCGCTCGCCCTGGCCGCCCTCGCGCTCGCCGCGTCCCCGGCGGCGGGGGCGCCCCGGATGTCGATCCTCTACGACGAGCAGGACGCCGTGCGCGCCCTCACCGATCCCGCCGGCCCGGGGGCGCCGCTGACGGCCGAGCGGGGGGCCATGCGCCAGGACCCCGGACCGGGAGGGATCTTCGACCCGCACGGCCGTGACGGCGCCCACCGCATCGCGAAACTCTCCGCCGCCGAGATCGCGGACCTGTCGCCCGAGGCGATGGCCGACCGCATCCAGGACGAGATCGACGACCCCGAGCAGCCCAACACGTCGGGTCTGGTGGCGATCGACGAGATCGGCAACACGTTCAACGACGGGCGCGTCCGCATCACGCACTCGATCAAGACCGTCCGCGGCAAGCGGATCCGGGTCGCGTCGACCAACCGGCTCGTCGTGACCAAGAACGGCTACCGGATCGTCCGGGGCCCGGCGCCGCTGCCGGTGGTCTCCCCGGCCAGTCCGGGCGCCCGCCTCTCGGTCGCCATGAGCCTGTTGTCGGAGCGCCCGCACCCTGCCGGTGGCACCTACGCCGAGCGGGTCCATCTCTACATCGCTCCGGCCTTCAGCACCTCCATCGCGCTCGGGCGGGGCCCCCACCACCACCTCGGCAGCGACGGCAAGCCGCACCGCCCCACCTGGCGGGGGGTGATGCCGGCGCTCGCCCGGTCCGGAGGCATCTGGATCGAGATGTACCACTTCGACCGCCGGCAGGGCATCACCCCGATGACCGCGCGCGAGTGGCGCCTCGTGCCGCGTGTCCTCCCGGCCTACGCCGCCCGCTTCGGCGCCGACCACACGCGCATGCACCTGCTCATCACCGCGGCCTCCTCGATACCGGGGGGAGCCGTCGGCTGCGGCGAGCCGATGGCGTGCCAGTGGCAACTGGCCGCCTCCACGCCGGCCGGCGCACGGCTGCTGGCGAACGGGCCGGGCGCCTACCGGGTCGGCGCGCAGGCCGGGCTCTGGCGGCAGGAGTTCAACAGGGTCTTCGGAGCCTCGTAGACCCCGCGTGCTCTACAGTGCCGCCCGGCGCGTCGTTGGGCCCGTGGGGGCCCGGGTGGGGGGCTCTTGGGCGCACGACCCAGCATCGAGGCCGAGCCTCGGGAGGACACCGGTCGCCACCGGACGACGGCGCCTGCCTCCGGGGGGCCGCCGCCCTCACGACTGAGGGCCGCCCTGTCCGATCGAGCGGCGCTCGCCGTCTGGCTGATGATGGCGGCCTACGCCGGGGTCTTCTCGTGGCTCTCGGTGCTCCGCTACCGCGGCTTCTCCACCGGCCGCTTCGACCTCGGCAACATGGTGCAGGCGGTCTGGAGCACCTCGGAGGGCCGTCTGCTCGAGACGACCGACATCACCGGTCGCCAGTTCTCGCGCCTCGGCGCCCACGTCGATCTGGTGCTGGTCCTCTTCGCGCCGCTCTGGTGGATCTGGTCGAGCCCGCAGATGCTGCTGGTCGCCCAGGCCGTGATCGTGGCGACGGGCGCCCTGCCCGCCTTCTGGCTCGGCCGTCGCTGGCTCGGCGACGACCGGCTGGCCCTCGCGGGCGCCGCGGCGTACCTGATGTATCCGGCCGTGCAGCACGCCACCCTCTTCGACTTCCATCCGGTCACCCTGGCCGCGCCGCTGCTGCTGTTCAGCATCTGGGCCGCCGAGGAGGCCCGCTGGGTGCCCCTCGGCCTGTGCGCCGGCCTCGCCGTGCTCTGCCAGGAGCAGGTGGGCCTCCTGATCGCGGCGCTCGCGGTCTGGCTCTGGTTCCGCCACCCCGACCGCCGACGCGCCGCCCTCATCCTCGGCGGCGCGGCGCTGGCGTGGGTCGCGACGGCGGTGCTCGTGATCATGCCGGCGTTCGCCCTGCAGTCGTCCAACGCCCACATCGGGCGCTACTCCCGGCTCGGCGACAGCCCCCGGGACATCGCGCTCACGTTCCTCACGCGCCCGTGGGAGGCCGTGGAGATCGTCGCCACGCCCGGCCGCCTGGGCTACCTGCTCGCCCTCCTGCTGCCGCTGCTCCTGCTGCCGCTGGCGGCCCCGATGCTCGCCCTCGTGGGCCTGCCGCAGCTCGCGATCAACCTGTTCGCCAGCACCGGCCCCGCGCAGACGGTCGACTACCACTACGCGATCCTGCTCTCGCCCGTGCTCGTCGCCGCGGCGATGCTCGGGCTCTCGCGCCTCCGCGCGGGCGAGGGGGGAGAGCGGCTCCGGGCGCTGACAGGCAGGACGCGGTGGGTGGCCGGCGCGATGGTCGGCGCCGTCCTGACGGCGGGCGCGCTCCAGGGGCCGCTGCCCATCTGGGGATGGATCCCCGGCGGCTGGGACGGCACGCCGCGCAACGCCTTCACGATGGACGCCCAGGCGAAGGCCATGGCCGAGGCGGTGGCGCTCATCCCGCCCGACGCCGTCGTGGCGGCGACCAACAACGCCGGATCCCACCTGTCCGCCCGGCGCCGCATCCTCCTCCTGCCGCGCCTGGGCAACGCCGACTGGGCCCTGCTCGGAGACGGCCCGCGCCTGCAGGCGATGGCGCTCGACCGGCCCACGCTCCGCCTGCAGCCCAAGCCCGGCGACGTCTACACGATCGGCCTGCGCGCGCGTGCGAGGCAGCTGCTGACCAGTCGCAAGTGGGCCCTCGTCTACCAGCGCAACGGGGTCAAGCTGTACCGGAGGGTCGCCAGCATCCCGGGGGCCCCGCCCCCGGTGGCTCAGGCTGAGCCTGAGATGCCCCGCTCCCGCTCGTAGGCCACCTGGGCGGCCTCGATGGCCGCGACGCGCTCGCGCCCGCTCGTCTCGGCGCGCTCCCGGGCCACCGCGTTCGACGCCTCGATGCCCGCCAGAGATCCCTGGAACCGGGGGAGGACATGCCGCGCGAGCAGCTCGTAGCTGCGATCGACCTTCTCGGGCGACGCCCACTCGTTGGCCCAGACGAGCAGGCCGCCGAAGCCGCCCGAGCGCTCCACCAGGCGCTCGATCGCGGCGATGGCGTCGTCGGGGGTGCCGATCACCCAGTGGCCGGCCTCGACCATCTGGTCGACGATCCGGTCGGCCGGCCCCGGCACCGGCCGCGGGCGGCCGGTGATCGCCTCGGCGTAGTCGAGCAGGTACGCCGCGCCGGCCGCCCGCGCGTCCTCGATCGCCTCGCGGCGGGTCTCCGCGACGTGCACCGGCAGCACCAGGCGCCAGTCCGCCCGGCTCACGGTGCGCCCGTTGCGCTCCGCCTCCTCCTCGGCCAGGCGCCAGTGGGCGGCGAGGTCGATCGGGCCGCGCGGCCCGCGCGCGACCGACAGCGACAGCACGCCCGCGCCGTGGCGGCCGGCGAGCAGCATCCCCGCGGGCGACTCCATGCTGGTCACGGCGATCGGCGGGTGGGGGTCCTGGAAGGGCCGCAGTTGCAGCACGGCGTCGGTGAGGGAGAACCACTCGCTCTGCACCGAGAAGGGCTCGGTCTCGGTGAAGAGGCGCACGATCACCTCGAGCGCCTCCGCCATCCGCGGGCGCAGCTGCCCGGCATCGATGCCCAGCATCCGGGCGTCGGTGAGGTGCCCGCCCGGCCCCACGCCGAAGTTGATGCGGCCGCGCGTGAGGTGGTCGAGCAGCACGATGCGGTCGGCGACCATCAGGGGGTGGTGGTAGGGGAGGCTGACGACCCCGGTGCCGAGCCGGATGTGCCGCGTCCTCTCCGCCGCGACGGCGAGGAAGAGCTCCGGCGAGGCGATCGTCTCCCACCCGGTGCTGTGGTGCTCGCCGACCCACGCCTCCTCGAAGCCCAGCGCGTCGAGGTGCTGGATCAGCTCGAGGTCGCGCTCCAGGGCGAGCGTCGGGTTCTGCCCGGGGGCGTGGTAGGGGGCGAGGAAGGCGCCGAACCGCATCCGCATGCGCGGGACTCTATTCGGCGGCGCCCCGCACGGTGTCGAGTCGCGCCGTGAGAAGCGGCCGCGCGAGGCATCCGGCCACCGCGACGACGACCATCAGCAGGCCTGCCAGCCTCACCGCGCCGGCCACGGCGGCGGCCTGTCCGATCGCGTCGAGGCCCTCCGGGCCGAGCGCGAACGCCCAGTCGTGGGTGCCTCCGATCAGCTCGAGCCGCTCATAGGGGGCGTCGGCGATGTAGACCGAGGCGTCGCGGGCCGAGGTCCCGGACCACGCGAGGCACACCATGGCCGAGACGAGCTCCCGCCGGTGGAGGAAGTGCCCGCAGATCGCCAGCGGCACCGCCACCTGGGTGATCGACCCCATCATCGCGGTCGCGAGGTCGGGGAGCGGGTAGGTCGCCACGTGGCCGAACTCGTGGATGGCCAGGTCGATCCAGCCGAGCAGGGGCACCCGTCCGCCGCCCGCGTACGCCACCAGGCCGAGCAGCGCGCAGGCGAGGGCCCCCGCGACGTCGCGCCAGAGCGCGAGGGACGGCGATGAGTGCTCCACGCACCTGTCATCGGCAGCGGCGGGGCTCCCCATCAGCGCCGCCGCGGCCGATACTGGCGGGATGCGCACCCTCCCGGCCCTCGTTCTCGCCCTGGCCGCCGCCGCGCTCGCGGGCGCTCCCGCCGCGGCCGCGCCGCTGCCCGGCGCGCCCGGGTGCCCGATCCTGCCGCCCGGCAACGTCTGGAACACCCCGGTGGACACCCTGCCGAGGGCTGCGGACTCCGCCCGTCTGATCCGGTCGATCGGCCTCGGGGAGAACCTGCACCCCGACTTCAGCGACCGCGGCCGCTACGGCATCCCCATCAACA
>LNEQ01000150.1 GCA_001464995.1 Actinobacteria bacterium Ga0077541 | reverse complement strand
CAGCGGGTCGGGACCGAGGCGCGCCATGATCGCCTCCCGGCCGTCCTCACCGATCAGGTCGCAGGCCGTCGGGCCGCTGAGATCGACCGCCCCCTCCGTCCCGGTCAGCCTCAGGCGGACGGCTCCGCGTGGCGCCGGCGGCGGGCTCTCGTGGTACCGGAACCGTCCGAAGAGGCCGAGGTGGATGTGCAGCACCTCGCCACGATCGAAGCGGTAGAAGAGGTGCTTCCCGGCCGCCTCGACGCCCTCGAGCGGCCGGCCGTCGAGCGCGGCCGCCCCGTCGGCGAAGCGCCCCTGGGGCGAGTCGGCCCCGACGACCCTCCCGGCCAGGAGCGCATGCTGGCGGCGGGCGGCCCGGTGGACGGTGTGGCCCTCGGGCATCAGCCCTCCGCACGGCCGGCGGCGCGGAGCCAGGCCGAGTACGACCCGGCGGGGCCCCCGTGCGGGCGCCGGAGCCACCGCCAGGGGTGCAC
>LNEQ01000149.1 GCA_001464995.1 Actinobacteria bacterium Ga0077541 | reverse complement strand
GACTCGGCCGTGAGCCAGACGGCCTCCGGCTGCGGGGGTGGTTCAATTGAACCTCGCGTCCGCGCCCAATTGGACGACGGCCCCACGGGCCCGGCCGTCGCCGCAGGATCGGGATCCGCGCGCAGAGCCTCCGGCGCGTCGATCCGGCGCGGGGAGGCCTTCGGCGGCCAGCCCTCGATCGGGCAGCGGGCGCAGAGGGCGCAGGTCGCGCAGAGCCCGGGGGCGCGCTTCTCGACCTGCCAGCGCGAGAAGCCGTAGGGGCGGCCGGTGGCCGTGCCCACGGTCCACTGCCAGCCGAGGAGGTTGGCCGCGCGCGAGCCGTCGAGGAGGTGCGCGAAGACGCCAGTCGCGTCCGTGGCGCACCGACCACTGCGAGGCGAGCCACATCCGCGTCTGGTTGACCAGCCAGCCGTCGCGCTCGAGCTCGCCGGCGGTGAGCTCCATGCAGGCCATCCGCCGGTCCCACGGCTCCCCGGCCCCGCCCCCGCCCGGAGCCGGCGGCTCCGCCCGGAGCGGCCGGCCGAGACGCGCGCCGAGGCGGGCGTAGAGGTGGCGGGCGTACTCCTGCCAGAGCAGCTCGTCACGGAACCGGCCGACGTCGCGCGCCGGCCCGTCCGCCACGGCGTCCCAGGCCCTCGGGAGATCGATCAGCCCGTGCCGGATGTACGGCGACAGCTGCGACGCCCCACGCCGCTCCGGCGGCCACACCTCACTGCGGCGCCGGGCGTAACCGGAGACGCCGACTGCGGCGAGCGCCGCGTCGGCCGCCCGCTGGCCGCCGCGGAAGGCCGGGGACGGCGCCACGTCATCGCGCGCCAGGTCGCCGAGGTGCTCCCGCACCCACCGGGCGACACCATCGACGTCGCCGGCGGGGGGCGGGGGCAGGTCCACTCACCGAGGGTCGCAGACCCCCGCCCACCCGGGCCGGTCATCGGCCCCGCAACGACGGAGGCCCCGCCGAGCGGGGCCTCCGTGACGCGCGTCCTGGTCGGGGCGGTTCAGCCCTGGCCGGAGGTGGTGATCAGGCTCTGCCGCTCGGGGCTCTCGGTGGAGACGAGCTTGGCGACGTGCGCCGTGTCGATGTCGGCCACGATGATGTCGCCGACCTCGTCGCTGACGTTGGTGAAGATGCCGCGGTTGGTCATGCTCGCGGCCGCCCCGTGGTTGTCCTCGGTCGGCGTGAGGTAGTGGATCTGGTCTGCCTTGTAGCGGTGGATCAGGAACAGGTGCAACAGCGTCATCAGGCGCTTGCGGCGCAGCGACGTGTCGAACGTGTTCTGGTCGCGGACCGAGAGGATCACGCTGCCGCGACGGTCCTGCAGCGTGCTGAAGACGATGTTCGCGGCCTTCGCGTCGTCCGGCGTGAGGACGCTCAGCTCGAGCAGGTCCGTGCCGGCCGTGTGCGGGCGCAGCTGCACGCGGAGGGCCGTGTCGATCTTGTTGTAGGCCTTCCACTCCTCGATCCAGCCGGCGAGCGTCTTCGGCGGGACCTCGGTCTGGACCAGGTGCTGGCTCTGGGTCGAGCCCTCGCCCATGGCCTTGGTCGTGGACGTCTGGCCCGACAGCGACATGAGGGCGGCGTCGGCGCGCGGGCCGCCGACCAGGGTCTGCGGCGTGCGGTAGGGCGACTCCAGCAGGCGGAACTTCCGCTGCAGGCGCGCCAGCGCGAGCATGCCGTCCTCGCGGAGGGCCGTGGTGAACTCCTCGGCGGCGAGGCCGTCGATCTGGTGGCCGCCGTAGGTCATGAAGTTGAAGACGAAGCCCATCTTGCCCAGCTCGATCGGGAAGTTGCGCATCTCGTCGTCGCTCATGCCGGTCGTGTCCCAGTTGAAGGACGGCGACAGGTTGTAGGCGAGCATCTGGTCGGGGAAGACCTCGTGGATCGCGTCGGCGAACTCCTTCGCGTCCTTCAGGTCGGCCGTCTTGGTCTCCATCCAGAGCAGGTCGGCGAACGGCGCGGCCGCCAGCGACTTGGCGACGGCGTACGGGATGCCGCCGCGGATCTGGTAGTAGCCCTCCGGGGTCTGCGCCAGCTCGGCGTCCCAGACGACGTCCACACCGAGGGCCCGGGCCTTCGAGCGGATCTCGTACCACGACGCGCGGGAGGCGAACGTCGTCCACTCCTCGACGCTGATGTCGGGGGCCGACTCCTCGTCGGAGCGGAAGGCGATGACGTCGGCGACGGCCTGCCCGAGGGTGGTGAGGCCGGCCTCCTCCTCCCACTTCTGCAGGAATGCGTCGCCGGCGGCGTCCACGAGGGCCTCCGGCGAGACGATCTCGCCGGACGTGTACTTCGCGGCGACGGCGTCGACCGCGGCGGTGATGCCGTTGGCCTCGAGCCACGCGTCGGCGTCGGCGTACTCCTCGTCGGACACGGCGTAGAGCAGGTGGCCGTTGACCTCCGCGATGCCGGCCGCGTGGAGGCGGCGCAGCACGGCGAGGAAGCCGGACTTGTAGGACGGCACCGAGGTGTTGGTGACGCCGAGGATGAAGGGCTGGTCGCGCTCGTCGCCGGAGCCGTCGAGCAGGTTGGCCGCCTCGGCGTCGGTGCGGGCCACGATGATGCCCTCGACGCCCATGATGTCGAGCTGGAAGCGGGCCGCGCTGAGGCGCTTGAGCTGCTCGTCGGAGGGCACGAGCACCTTGCCGCCCTGGTGGCCGCACTTCTTGGCGCCGGGCTTCTGGTCCTCGATGTGGTACCCGGGGACGCCGGCCTCGACGAAGCGGCGGACGAGGTTGCGCACATGGGCGTCACCGCCGTGGCCGGTGTCGGCGTCGGCGATCAGGAACGGGCGGAAGTCCACCTCGGGGGTGGCGGCCCGCTCGGCCTCCGTCATGCGGCTGCGCAGGAAGCGCTGGTTCTTGTCGGCGGTCAGCAGCGCGCGGACGAGGCCGGCGGCCTCGTCGGGCACCTGGCTGAGCGGGTAGCTCGCGAGGTCCGGGCCCGGGTCCTCGTTGGTCGAGCCCTTCGCGGAGGTGGCCCAGCCGCCGAGGTAGATGCCCTCGATGCCGGCGCGCTTCATCTGCACGATCTGGCCGGGCGAGTACGGGCCGAAGGAGGTGATCGACTTGCCCTCGGCGAACAGCTCGCGCAGACGGGCGTGGAACCCCGCCGCCGCGTCGCGGGCGATCGTGTACTCCTGCGGCACGGTGCCCTTCTGCTCGAGCACCTGGGCGGGAGTGTGCACGCGCGTGATCCGCGAGAACCGGTCGCTCTCCATCCAGGCGCGGAGCGCCTCGATCTCTTCCTCGTATGCCCCCATGCGATGCCCCTTGTCGCGACGATTTCCTCGGAGAGTCTACGCGGGGATACGGGGCCTTTCCGGCCCCTTTCCACGTGTCAGAACGCACAAGGAGGTGGTCCGGGCGGGCGGGTGCGGCCCGACCTCCGACACCCCCGTGACGGCCGCGATCCCACGGCGCCACTCTGTTCGTGCGCATCCGCACGATCTCGCGGCGGACGATGTGAGAAAGATCACACTTCCTCGAGAGGAGGCCCTCGTGGCCTCCCGCGCCGCGTTCAGCGCGTGCGCCAGAGCCTCTCGACGTGCCGCCGCGCCTCCCGGTCGAAGCCCGGATGGCGGGCGGCCCGGGCGTTCGCCGCGGCGTGGGCGGGGTGGGAGGTCGCCGGGATGACCGCGGTTGTGCGGGGGTCCGACAGCGCCCACACGAGCACGGCCTCGGCCCAGGTCTCGACGCCGAGCGGCCGCAGCTCGGCGGCCGGCGGGCCCGCGCCGAGGCGGCCGCTGCCGAGCGGGCGCATCACCAGCACGCCGAGCCCCAGCTCCTCGGCGAGCGGCAGCACCTCCCGCTCGGCGTCGCGCTCGTCGGGGTTGAGCGGCACCTGCACCATCTGGATCCGCCCGGTGCGCATCACGTCGGCCAGCTCGCCGAGGGCCCCCGCCTGGTAGTGGGTGGCCCCCAGGAGGCCGATCCGGCCGGCCTCGCGCTCGGGCTCGAGCCAGTCGAGATGCCGCCGCCACGAGACCAGGTTGTGGACCTGCTGCACGTCCACGCGCCCCCCGTACCAGCCGAGCTGGCGCGCGTACTGCGCGCGGCCCTCATCGACCGAGGGCGTCCAGATCTTCGTGGCCACGACGGCCTCGCCGCGCCGCGGGCCGAGGGCGGCGGCGAGCACGGCCTCGGCGCGGCCGTACATCGGGGAGCTGTCGACCAGCGCGCAGCCGGCGTCGAGCATCGTCGCCACCACGGCGTCGGCCCCCGGCTGGCGCTCGGGCCCGTGGTCGAACACCGACCAGGTGCCGAGCCCCACCGTCGCGACCTCGATGCCGGGGCCGATCGATCGCGCATCCACGCCGTGATGGTAGTCCTGCCCCGCCGAACGCGGCCCGCACGGCACGGGCCGGCCGATACGGGCAGGATGCACGGCCGATGGCGCCCCCGGCTCGCAACCTCCTCTCCCTCCAGTCGGTCACCAAGGGCTACGCCAGCCGCTCGGTGCTCAGCGACATCACGCTCGGCATCTCCGCCGGCGACCGGATCGGCGTCGTGGGCCGCAACGGCGACGGCAAGTCGACCCTCCTGCGGCTGATCGCGGGGCTCGAGGAGCCCGACGCCGGCCTGATCACGCGGGCGAACGACCTCGACATGGCGCTGATCGCCCAGGGCGACGACCTGGACGGTGGGAAGACCATCCGCGAGGAGCTCGTCGGCGGCCGGCCCGACCACGAGTGGGCCGGTGACAGCGTCTTCCGCGGCGTGCTCGACGGGCTCCTCGGAGGCGTGGAGATGACCCGCTTCCCGAAGGGTCTCGACACGCCGATCGGACCGCTGTCGGGCGGTGAGCGCCGGCGCGTCGCCCTCGCGCGGCTGCTGCTGCAGCCGCCCGAGCTGCTGCTGCTCGACGAGCCGACCAACCACCTCGACGTGGAGGGCGTGGACTGGCTCGCCCGGCACCTCGCGCGGCGCCGGGGCTCGCTGGTGGTGATCACCCACGACCGCTGGTTCCTCGATGCCGTGTGCACGGCGACCTGGGAGGTCGCCGACGAGGCCGTCCACCAGTACGAGGGGGGATACGCCGCCTACGTGCTGGCCCGGGCCGAGCGCGACCGCCAGCAGGCCGCGCGCGACGACCGCCGCCGCAACCTGCTGCGGAAGGAATTGGCCTGGCTGCGGCGCGGGCCGCCGGCGCGGACGTCGAAGCCGCAGTTCCGCATCGACGCCGCCAACGCGCTGATCGCCGACGTCCCCGAGGTGCGCGACCGCGCCGAGCTGCTGCGCTTCGCCACGGCGCGCCTCGGCAAGAACGTCCTCGACGCCGAGGGCGTCTCGGTGACCCTCGGCGGCGCGCGCCTGCTGCGCGATGTCACCTGGCGCCTCGGCCCGGGCGACCGCGTGGCCCTGGTGGGCGTCAACGGCTCGGGCAAGACGACGCTCGTGCGGCTGCTCGACGGCACTCGCGAGCCCGACACGGGCGTCGTGAAACGCGGCGTGACCGTGCGCCTCGCCCACCTCTCGCAGGACACCGCCGAGATCCCCGGCCACCTGCGGGTGCTGGAGTCCCTGGAACAGGTGCGGCTGCGCACCACGCTCGGCGACGGCCGCGAGATGACCGCCTCGATGCTCTGCGACCGATTCGGCTTCCGCGGCGCGCGCAGCCGGACGCTCGTGAAGGACCTCTCCGGGGGCGAGCGCCGGCGCCTGCAGCTGATGCGCCTGCTGATGGAGGAGCCGAACGTGCTGCTGCTGGACGAGCCCACGAACGACCTCGACATCGACACGCTGACCGCCCTCGAGGACCTGCTCGACGGCTGGCCGGGCACGCTGGTCGTGGTGAGCCACGACCGCTACTTCGTGGAACGGGTGTGCGACGACGTCTACGGGCTGATGGGCGACGGGCGCCTGCGTCACCTGCCGGGGGGCATCGACCAGTACGTGGAGCTGCGCCGTGCGGCCGCCGGGGAGCCGGAGCCGGCCCGCGCTCCCCGTCCCGCGGCGGGCCCGACCGGATCGGCCCTGCGCGACGCGCGCAAGCAGGTGCAGCGCGCCGAGCGCGAGCTGGAGAAGCTGGCGGTGCGCGAGGCCGCGCTCCACGAGGAGATGGCGGCCAACGCCACCGACCACGGGATGCTGCGCACGCTGAACGCGCGTCTGGCGCAGCTCGCCACCGAGAGGGACGACCTGGAGGCCGCCTGGCTGGCGGCCTCCGAGGTCATCGAGGGCTGATCAGGAGGCCAGCGAGGCGTCCAGGGTGATCTCCGGCACGGCGGCGAGGGCGCGGCTCACCGGACAGCCCTTCTTGGCCGCCTCGGCGTGCTCCTTGAAGGTCGCCTCGTCCATGCCCGGCACCACCCCGACGGTGGTCAGCGCGATCGTGTAGATCGTCGGGCCGTCGTCGGTGCGGCGCAGGCTGACCACGGCATCGGTGGTGACCGAGTCGGGGGTCGAGCCGGCGGTCGCCAGGATGTTCGACAGCGCCATCGAGAAGCAGGCGGCGTGGGCGGCCGCGATCAGCTGCTCCGGGTTCGCGCCCGGACCATCCTCGAAGCGCGAGTGGAACGAGTACTCGCCCCCGATGCCCGTGTCACCCGCGGTGAACGAGCCGTTCCCGCCCTTCAGGTCGCCCTTCCACTCCGCCCGTCCTGTTGCCGGCATGCGCATCCTCCTCTGTGGGTCTGAGAGGACGTACCTTCCCATCGCGGACCCCCTCCGCGCCCGGGCGCCCGGGAATCCGCAACCCGGCCGCGGAACGCCCGTCCGGAGGATCCGTCGCGCGCCCCGTCCCGGCCGGCCGCGCCGCTCCGGCGCCGTCGATTTCGAGATCGACGCGGTGGACCTGGCAGCCGACGACACCCAGTCCATCCCGGACGTCCACCCCGGGCGCTACGTCCGGCTCATGGTCACCGACGACGGACCCGGCATGGAGGAATCGGTCCTGACGCGCGTCTTCGACCCCTTCTTCACGACGAAGGGCCCGGGGGTGGGCACCGGACTCGGGCTCTCGATCGTCCACTCGCTGATGCGCGCCCACGCGGGCGCGGTCACCGTGCATTCGGCTCCGGGCACCGGGACCGCGTTCCGGCTCTACTTCCCCGTCGGCTCCGGCGCCGCCATCGCCGGGCCGGCGGAGCCCGCGCGCCCGGCAGCCGGGGTGCACGCCCGGAGGGTCCTGTTCGTCGATGACGAGCCGGACCTCGTCGCCCTGCACGAGCGCAGCCTCGCCCGGGGGGGACACACGGTGTCCGGCCACACCGACCCGCGCGCCGCGCTCGCGCGCTTCCGCGCGGACCCGGAGGGCTTCGACGTCGTCGTGACCGACCTGTCGATGCCCGGCATGTCGGGTCTGGAGCTGGCACGAGAGATCCTCGCCCTGCGGCCCGGGATCCCCGTGCTGATCGCGACGGGCTACATCCCCCCCGAGGAGCGCGCCGAGGCGGAGGCCATCGGCGTCCGGGCGATCCTGCCGAAGCCGAGCCCGATCGCGCGCCTGCGGGAGGTGCTCGCCGAGGTGCTGGCGGACTGAGCCGGGGCGGGGCCCGCCCCGCCCCGGCTCAAGCGTGCGTCCTACTAGTGGAGCGTCACCATCGGCGCCCCGACGGCCTCGATGACCTCGCCCAGCACGCGGGAGGTCTCGGCGTGCGGCACCTGGCAGGTGCCCGCCGCCGGATGCCCGCCGCCGCCGTAGCGCAGCATCACCTCGCCGATGTCGGCGGTGGAGGAGCGGTCGATGATCGACCGGCCCACCGCGAGAACGGTGTTCTGGCGCTCGCGGCCCCAGATGACGTGGACGGAGACCCGCGCCTGCGGGAAGAGCGCGTAGACCATGAAGCGGTTGCCCGCGTGGATCGTCTCCTCCTCCCGGAGATCCACCACGACCACGTCGCGCTCCACGCGCGACACCCGCCGCAGCTGCTCGACGAAGAGGTCACTCTGGTCGCGGTAGAGCTGCACCCGCTCGGCCACGTCGGGCAGCGCGAGGATCTCATCGACGGTCTCGTGACGGATGCAGGCGTCGATCAGGCTCAT
>LNEQ01000148.1 GCA_001464995.1 Actinobacteria bacterium Ga0077541 | reverse complement strand
GTTCACGATCTCGAGGGGCCCCAGCTCGGCCGCCGCCGCGAGCGTCGGCACGCACGGGTTGCCCAGCACCTCGTCGCACGTCGGGTTGACCGGCGTGATCGTGTAGCCGGCGGCCTGCATGTGGACCATCGCCCGGTGGCTCGGGCGGTCGGCCCTCGGCGACAGGCCGACCACCGCCAGCCGGCGGTAGCGCTCGAGGATGCGGCGCACGGCGTCCGAGGGGGCGCCGTCGCTCATGCCGGCGTACTGGGCCACGACCGCCAGTATGACGCGGCCCCGGCGGCCGGGTCGCGGTCGTTTCCCGTACGGCCCGCGGACGGGGGTTCACAAGTCGTTCACGCAGGGGTCACAGCAAAGTCACCCGGACCGGTCGGCCCGCGGGCTAGCGTCCTCGGCGATCTGCGGGATCCGGTGCCCCGGAGTCCCCGTCTACCGTTTCGAGAGGAGCACCATCACATGGCACGTGGACGCCGAATCGCCCTGATCGCCGCTTCAGCGGCGCTCGCACTGGGCTCGCTCGCCGTCGCCGGCTGCGGCGACGACGACGACGAAGGCTCGGGCACGTCCGGCGGAGACGCCGCGAGCCTGTCCGGCGACATCCTGGTCGACGGCTCGTCGACCGTCGCCCCGCTCTCCTCGGCCGCCGCCGAGGCGTTCGCCGCCGAGAACGGCGGCGTCAACATCACCGTCGGCACGTCGGGCACCGGTGGCGGCTTCGAGCGCTTCTGCGCCGGCGAGACCGACATCTCGAACGCCTCGCGGGCCATCAAGGACGACGAGGTCGCCGCCTGCGAGACCGGCGGCGTCGCCTACCAGGAGCTGCGCGTCGCCTCCGACGGCATCACGATCGTCACCGGCAAGGACGTGGACGTCGGTTCCGACAACATCACGATGGAGCAGCTGAAGGCCGTCTGGTCGCCCGACTCCACGATCAAGAACTGGGCCGACATCCCGGGTGGCGGCTTCACCAGCGCGCCGCTCGCCCTGGCCGGCCCCGGCTCCCAGTCGGGCACCTACGACTTCTTCAACGAGGAGGTCCTCGGCGAGGACGCCGCCGGCGAGGTCATCACCCCCCGTCAGGACTACACGGCCTCCGAGGACGACAACGTGGTTGTCCGCGCGGTGCAGAGCGCCGAGGCCGGCATGGGGTACTTCGGCTTCTCGTACTACGAGGAGAACCTCGACACCCTGAAGGCCTTCACGCTCAACGGCGTCGAGCCCACGGCCGAGTCGATCACGGCGGGCGACTACGCCCTGTCGCGGCCGCTCTTCATCTACGTCAAGGACGACGCGCTCACCCGTCCCGAGGTCGCCGCCTACGTGCGCTACTACCTCGAGAACGCCGTCCAGCTGGCCCAGGACGCGGACTTCGTCCCGGCGCCGCAGGAGTCGCTGGACGAGGCCCTCGCGAAGCTGCCGGCCGAGTAGGATCGCGACCGTGAGGACCGCCGACACCTCATCGACGCCGGACCCGGCGGTCCTCCGTCGTCGTCGCCGTCGCCCCCTGGAGCAGACCGTCCTGTTGCTCCTGGCGGCGGCGACGACGATCTCGATCTTCGTCACGATCGGGATCGTCTACACCCTCCTCAGCGAGGGCGTCCCCTTCTTCACGGACGCCGACGTCTCGCTGTGGGAGTTCCTGTCGGGCACCACCTGGCAGCCGGTCAACGACGCCTTCGGCGTGCTGCCGCTGCTGGTCGCCTCGCTGTACATCGCGGGCATCGCGGCGCTCGTCGCCGT